>JBFMAS010000228.1:0-8068 GCA_040755575.1 Thermodesulfobacteriota bacterium | reverse complement strand
AGCGGGTGGCGAGCGCGCGTTCGTCCGGCACGCACCGTGCTCTCCGCCCGACGCGGCCGGCTCGGCCGACTCCGCATGCCTCGAATGACCTCAGGCGACGCATCGCGTGTGCGTCGGCGCACGCGCACGGCCGCGTGCGCGCTCGCCACGCTGAGCGTGCTGCTCGGCGGCCGCGTTCCCGCGCGCGCTCTCGAGTTCTACGTCGACCAAGCGATCGGCCGCGACACCCACTCCGCGCTGCAGGCCCAGTCGCCGGCGACGCCGTGGCGCACGATCGGCAAGGCGCTCTCGGTGGTGAGCGGCCACACCATCCGGATCCGCCCCGGCGTCTACGGCGAGGCGCTCGAGAGCCGGTTCGGCGGCGTGCGGATCGTCGCCGACGGGCCCGAGCGCTCGGTGGTCGTCGCCCCGGCGGCGGGGAAGAGCGCGCTCGCCGTCAAGCACATCGACGTCACCGTCGAGGGGCTCGTGCTGCGCGGCGGCGTGCACGGCCTGCGCGCGGAAGGCGCGCATCGGCTCACGCTGCGGCGATGCGTCGCGGTCGGGCAGTCGGCGAACGGCGTCAGCGTGGTCGCGAGCGACGAGGTGACGATCGAGAGCTCGATCGTCGCCTCGCCCGCGAGCCGCGGCATCCTGCTCGAGCG
This sequence comes from Thermodesulfobacteriota bacterium, assembly GCA_040755575.1. GTDB lineage: Bacteria > Desulfobacterota > Binatia > UBA12015 > UBA12015 > DATCMB01. Next base: position 7,424 of record JBFMAS010000228.1, on the reverse strand, counting down.
CAGCGCGCAGTCCTACCTGCGCAACAATCTGGTCTATGACGCGGGCGAGTGGGGCATCGCCATCGAGAGCGTCGCCATGAGCGGGCCGCCGCCCGCGCCGTCGACCGGCCACGTCGTCGCCTTCAACACCATCGCCTTCAACGGGCGCGGGGCGGGCGGTGGCGTGCGCCTGCGCAACGCGCTGGCCGAGATCCGCGACAACGTGCTCGTCGGCAACGCGCCGTACGGGCTGCGGCTCGACGTGATCGGCGCCTCGGTGCACCACAACCTGGTCGGCGGCAGCGACAAGCCGCTGAGCCCGCCCGATTACCCGCTCGGCCCCGGCTCGATGGGCGGCGACCCGCTGCTGGTCGATCCCGACGGCGCGGACGACGTGCTGGGCGGCGTCGACGGCTTCTCCGACGACGACTTCTCGCTGGCGCAGATCGCCGCCGGGCAGGAGGCGCAGAGCCCGGCCGTCGACGCAGGCTCGGGCGAGGTCGCAGCGCGCGACATCGGCGGGTCGACGCGGTCGGACCGGGTCGGCGACGTCGGGGCCGCGGACCTCGGCCATCACGCGGCGGCGCCACCCTCGGCCGGGGTCCCGGAGGTGCCGACGACGGCCGCAACGTACTTCGTCGACGCCGCGCGTGGCGACGACGCACGCTCGAAGCTCGAGGCGCAGTCGCCGTCGACGCCGTGGCGCACGATCGGGCGCGCCCTGCAGGCGGCGCGCCCGAAGGACAGCGTCCTGGTTGCGCCCGGCAGCTATCCGGAGGCGGTCAAGAGCAAGCGACGCGGCGTGCGCCTGCAGGCGCTCGGCGAGGCGACGGTGACCCCGCCGCCGGGCGCGATCGGGATCCAGATCGAGCATCCGCGTGTGCTGGTCGAGGGCTTCACCGTGCTCGGCGGCATGCACGGCATCCGGGCCGAGGCCGCGAAGGGCGTCGTCATCCGCGGCTGCGTCGCGCGCGGCCAGTTCGGCAACGGCATCATGGTGGTCGAGACCAGGCGCGCGCTGGTCGACGGCAACCGCGTCCAGGACGCAGGCCTGCAGGGCATCCTCGTCAAGCGCAGCGAGCGCTCCTACGTGCGCAACAACCTCGTCGTCGGCAGCGGCGAGTGGGGGATCCACCTGGACAACGGCGATCCGCCGCTGCCGCGGACGATCAACCGCAACGTCGTCGCCTTCAACACCGTGTACGGCAACGGACGCGGCGCGGTGACGGGGGGCATCCGCTTCCAGCGCGCGACGGGCGAGATCCGCGACAACATCGTCGCCGACAACCGCGGCAGCGGGATCAAGACCGACACCGCGGGGACGCTCGTGCACCACAACGACGTGGTCGGCAGCGCCGTCGCGCTCGACGGCAAGTCGGGGCAGGACGCCGTCGCGTGGGCGAACCTTTCGCTGCCGCCGGGCTTCGTCGACGCGGCACGGGGCGACTTCCGCCTGCGCCACGTCGAGGCCGGCGACCCCGCGACCAGCGCCTGCGTCGACGCGGGCTCGGGAGCGACGAGCGCGGTCGACATCTCGGGCTCCACCCGTCGCGACGGCGTGGCCGACGCCGGCGTCGCCGACCTCGGCCGGCACGAGGACGCCGACGACGTCGGACGCGCGCCGCCGCCGCTCGCGGCCACTCCGGCCCCGACGCCCGTGCCGACGCCGACGCCGACCCCGAGCCCGACGCCCGAGCCGGGCGCGGGGCCGGTCGCGTTCGTCGACTGCGCCGCGGGCAGCGACGCGCGGACGCGCGCGCAGGCGCAGAGCGCGGCGACGCCGTGGCGGACGATCCAGCGCGCGGTCGACGCGAGCGCGTTCGGCGACGTCATCGTCGTCAAGCCTGGGACGTGCGCGGAGAGCGTCGAGGTCGACCACCCTGGCCTGACGGTGCGCGCCGAGACGGCGCTCACGACGGTGCTCGTGCCGCCCGCCGGGGCGAACGGCTTCAACGTCCAGGCGAACGACACCGTGCTCGAGGGCTTCCGCATCCGCACGACCTTCCAGGGCGTGCTCGTCGCCGCCTCGAGCAGCAGCGCGACGATCGAGCGCGTCGCGCTCCGCGGTCTCGCGGTCGAGCCCGCGGGAAGCGGCCTGCTCGCGACCAACGGCATCCAGGTGCGTGACGCGCGCGCCATCACGGTCGACGGCTGCGTCGTGCCGCGCGCGGCGCAGCAGGGCATCCTGCTCAAGCGCGTGCACCGCGCCTACGTGCGCAACAACCTCGTGCACGGCGTGCCGAACGACTGGGGCATCAGCCTCGACAACACCTCGAGCGGCCCGCTGCCGCCGCTGTCCCACGACAACGTCGCCGCGTTCAACACGGTCGTCGGCTGCGGCGCGGGCCTGCGCTTCGTCAACAGCGCGGGCGAGCTGCGCGACAACGTCGCGGCGTTCAACGCCACGATCGGGCTCAAGTTCGACCAGCCGGGAAGCGGCTCGCTCGTGCACCACAACGACGCGTTCGGCAACGCGACCAACTACGACGGGCCGAGCGGCCTCCAGCTCGGAGTCACCAATCGCGCGGTCGACCCGCTCTTCGTCGACCGCGCCGGCGGCAGCTTCGCGCTGCGCCAGGCCGCGGCGGGCCAGGCGACGACGAGCCCGCTGGTCGACGCCGGCAGCGACTTCGTCGCGGCGAGCGAGATCGGTGGCTCGACGCGCAGCGACGGGGTCGCGGACGACGGCATCGCCGACCTCGGCTACCACGCCGGCGCGCCGTTCACGACGGCGCCACCCGGTGGACCGGGGCCGTCGCAGACGACGAGCGGCGCTACGCTCCACGTCGACTGCGCGGGTGGCGACGACCGCCGCTCCAGGCTCGAGGCCGCCTCCGCGGCCTCACCGCTGCGCACCATCCCGCGCGCGCTCGCGCTCGCGGGCGGCGGCGACACGATCCTCGTGCAGCCGGGGACGTGCGCAGAGGCGGTGGCGGTCGACGTCGCGGGCGTGACGCTGCGCGCGGCGAGCGCGCTCGAGACCGTGCTTGCGCCGCCTGCGGGCGCGACTGGGCTCGCGGTGCGCGCGAGCCGGGTGACGGTCGAAGGCTTCGTCGTCCGCTCGAGCCGGGAGGGCGTCGCGGTCGCCGCCAAGGACTCGAGTGAGGTGCTGACGCTCGTGCAGCTCCGCAGGCTCCGCGTCGAGCCCCTCGCCGGCGGCACCATCGCGACCAACGGCATCCGGGCTCAGGGTGTGAACCGGGTCCGTATCGAGAGCTGCACCGTCGACGGCGCGGAGCAGCAGGGCATCGTCGTCAAGCGCGGCAGCCGGTCGTGGATCCGCAACAACCTCGTCACCCGCAGCGGCGAGTGGGGGATCCACGTCGACAACGGCGATCCGCCCGCCCCGGCGACGATCAACGGCCAGATCGTCGCCTTCAACACGGTGGTGGGAAGCGGCCGGCGCGCGCAGGCGGGCGGCATCCGCTTCCAGAACGCGAGCGGCGAGATCCGGGACAACGTCGTCGCCGAGAGCAGCGGCAGCGGAATCAAGACCGACCGCGGCACGACCGTCGTGCACCACAACCTCGTCTTCGCGAGCATCCCGGCCTTCGAGCACGTCGGCTCGCCCGCGGCGCCGCTGTGGTCCAACCTGATCGCGGAGCCGCTGTTCTCCGACGCGGCGCGCCGCGACTACACGCTGCAGCAGGCAGCGGCCGGGCAGGGGGCGACGAGCCCCGCGGTCGACGCCGGCTCGGGCAGCGTCGGCGCGCGCGACGTCTCCGGCAGCACGCGGCGCGACGGGGTCGCCGACATGGGCGTCGCCGACCTGGGCTACCACGCCGACGCCGCCGCCCTGCCGAGCGTGCCCGAGATCGCGACGCCGCCGGGCGCCGCGAGCGAGCGCACCTTCCACGTCGACGCGGGCGCGGGCGACGATGCCCGCAGCGCGATCGACGCGCAGGACCCGGCGAAGCCGTGGCGGACGATCGCGCGCGCTCTGGCCGCCGACGGCGCGGTGGCCGGTGACGCGGTGCGGGTGGCACCCGGGACGTACGCCGAGGCGGTGCGCACGAGCAAGCCGAGCGTGACGCTGCTCGCGAGCGGCGAGGCCGTGATCGTGCCGCCGCCCGGCGGCGTCGGCATCCAGATCGAGCATGCGCTCGTACGCGTCGAGGGCTTCACCGTGCGCGGCGGCCTGCACGGGATCCGCGCCGAGGGCGCGAGCGGCGTGACGATTCGCGGCAGCACGCTCTCCGGCCAGGCGGGCAACGGCATCTTCGTCGTCGAGAGCGATCACGCGACCATCGACGGCAACCGGGTCGACGGCGTCGGGGCGCAGGGCATCGTCGTCAAGCGCGCCGGCCTCGCCTACGTGCGCAACAACCTGGTGACCGGCGCGGGCGACTGGGGCATCCACGTCGACAACGGCGACACGCCGCGGCCGCCCGTGACGGGCGGCCACGTGCTGGCCTTCAACACGGTTTACGGCTGCGGCCGGAGCGCGAGCGCGTCGGGCGGCATCCGCCTGCAGAATGCGACCGGCGAGGTGCGCGACAACCTGGTCGCGGGCAACAGCGGAAGCGGCATCAAGACCGATTCGATCCCTACCGTGGTGCACCACAACGCGGTCTCCGGCAGCGTGACCCGGTTCGACACCAAGAGCGGCGCCGAGGCCTTCCTGTGGGCGAACGTGACCATCGACCCGCTGCTGAGCGACCCGGCGAACGGCGACTTCACGCTGCGTCAGGAGTCGACCGGGCAGGGCGTCACGAGCCCGGCGGTCGACGCCGGCTCCGGGCCGGTCGCGGCGCGCGACATCTCCGGCTCGACGCGGGGCGACGGCGTCCTCGACACCGGCGTCGCCGACATCGGCCGTCACGCCGCGGCGAGCGCAAGCGGGCCTCGTCTGTCGCCGGTGCCGACGCCGTCGGCCCCGCCCATTCCGGCTGCCGGCTCCGGCGTCACGCTCCACGTCGACCCCGGCACGGGCGACGACGCCCGGAGCTTCCTCGACGCGCAGTCGCCGGGCTCGCCGTGGAGGACGATCGGCCGCGCGCTCGCCGGCGCCGATCCCGGTGACGTCGTCGAGCTCGCAGCCGGGACCTACGCGGAGGCGGTCGATGTCGGCCGTCACGCCATCACGCTGCGTGGCGCCGGCACGCTGGGCGACGTCGTTCTCCGTCCGCCGCCGGGCTCGCCCGGCGTTCAGGTGAGCGGCCGCACGGGCGTGGTGCTCGAGAACCTGGTCATCGAGGGCGGCGCGCAAGGTGTGCTGGCGAACGGGGCCGCGGGGCTCGTCGTCCGCCGCGTCGCCGTGGTGGCGCCCGCGACCAACGGCATGCAGATCGTCTCGTCGCACGGCGCGGTGGTCGACGGCTGCGTCGTCACCGGCGCGGGCACGCAGGGCATCCTGCTCCGCCAGAGCCGCGCGGCCTACGTGCGCAACAACCTGGTCTACGCCAACGCCGAGTGGGGCATCACGCTCGACAACGTGGCGAGCCCGCTGCCGCCGCCGGTGCCCGGCAACGTCGTCGCCTTCAACACCGTGCATGCGAACGGCAAGGGCATTCGCCTGCTGAACGCGAGCGGCGAGGTGCGCGACAACCAGATCACCCAGCAAGCCGACCTCGGCCTCTACCTCGCAGGCCCCGACCTGCTCGTGCACCACAACAACTTCTCTGCCAACGGCCGCGATCGCGATCAGGAGAGCGCGTACGCGACGACGATCCGCGTCTGGGCGTTGCTCGGGGCGAACCCACGCTACGTCAAGCCCGCCGGCGACGACGGCATCCTGGGCGGCCTCGGCTGGCGCGACGACGACTTCCGCCTGCGCCAGCTTCCGGGCCAGACCCCGGCGAGCCCGATGGTCGACGCCGGCTCGGGTCCCGTCGCCACGCTCGACATCGGCGGCTCGACGCGCACCGACGGCGTGGCCGACACGGGCATCGCCGACGTCGGCGTCCACGCCGGCGCCGCCCCCGCGACGCCGCCGCCGCCCTTCGCTACGCCGCCGGCGACCGCGCAGTGGACCTACTACGTCGACGCCGCGGGAGGGATCGACGCCCGCTCGCGCGCCACGGCGAGAAGCCGCACGACGCCGTGGCGGACGATCGCGCACGCCGCGCAACAGGCGGCCGCGGGCGACACGATCGTCGTTCTCCCCGGCGCCTATGCGGAGAGCGTGCAGATCCAGGTCGCGGACGTGACGGTCGTCGCCGAGACGCCCGGCAGCGTGATCGTCACCGCGCCCGGCGCGGCGAGCGCGAACGGCTTCACCGTGGAGCGGGGTGGCGTGACGATCGACGGCTTCGTCGTTCAGGGTGCGACCAACAACGGCATCTCCGTGCTGCCGGGCGTGTCGCGGACGGCGATCCGCAACTGCGCCGTCGTCGGCGCCGGGGCGGAAGGCATCCGGGCGTCGACGCTCGACGACGTCCTCGTCCAGGACTCTGTCGTCGTCGGCGCGCGCGCGTCGGGGATCCTGCTGCGGCAGGTGACGAACGCCACCGTGCGCAACAACCTGGTCTACGACAACGGTGAGTGGGGCATCAGCATCGACAACTCGGGCGCGAGCGGCCCGGCTCCCGCGGTCGCGACCGGGCATCTCGTCGAGCGCAACACGAGCGCCTACAACGCCGTCGGCAACCTGCGCCTCGCGAACGCCCGCGGGCTCGTACGTGACAACCTGCTCACGCACACGCCGGGCGTGGGCCTGCGCACCGACACCGCGGGCTCCACGCTGCTGCACAACGGCTTCCACGAGACCGGCCGCGACCTCGATCCCGAGCGCTACGTCCTCGACTCCTGCACCGCCTGCGCGGCGAACCTGCGCCTGGATCCGCGCTACCTCGAGCCCGCGGGAGCCGACGGCGTCCGCGGCGTCGCCGGCTGGGCCGACGACGACTTCCGCCTCGCGCAGACCGCGGCGGGACAGGGCGTGCAGAGCGCCGCGGTCGACGCCGGCTCGGCGAGCGTCGGCGAGCTCCTCGCCGGCGGCACGACGGCGTCGAGCGGCGCGCCCGACGTCGGGGCCGTCGACCTCGGCTTCCACTACGGCTCGTCGACGCGAGCGATCGCGCCCCTGGGGCGGGGGCGGCACGGTCAATCGCAGGCGCAGAGCGCGGCGCCGGTGGCCGCGGCGACGCCGGGCGCGGGCATGGTACGCGAGCCGACCCAGTCGCCGGCCAGCACGCCGGTGCCCGTTGCGCGCGGCGCGACCTCGCGCGCCGGGGCGTCTTTCGGCCGGACGTTCTACGTCGACGCAGCGCGCGGCGACGACGAGCGGGGCGCAGCCCAGGCGCTCGTGGCCGAGACGCCTTGGCGCACGATCCGCCGAGCGCTCGAGGACCTCGCCCCGCACGACGTCGTCGTGCTCGCGCCCGGCACGTACCGCGAGCGCATCGTGATCCGCACCCCGCACGTCACGTTGCGCGCCGAGGCGGCGGGCGTGCGCCTCTCACCGCCGGACGTGCGCGGCGCCGCGCTGCGAGTGCGCGCCGTGC
>JBFMAS010000227.1:11556-19626 GCA_040755575.1 Thermodesulfobacteriota bacterium | reverse complement strand
CCGCCCTCCTGCGTGGTAAATTCGGGCGCCGCGATGGACGGCGGGTCGGAGGTGCGGCCGATGACCAGGATGTCGGAGTCCGACTGCGGCGACGCCGGCAGCCCCTGCGGCGGCAGGAAGAAGCTCGCCTGCAGCGGGATGTCGTCGGCGATCGTCGTCCAGCCGCCCTGCGCGCAGTCGGTGGCGGTGGTGTCGCAGGCCGATGCACCCTCGCAGCGGAAGCGGAACTGGCTCGACGGATCGGACAGCGTGCCGGTCGAGTCCTCGCGCTGGGTGCAGTAGACGAACGCCGGCGGCGAGCCGTCCGGCTGGTAGACGTTGCCGGTGACGGAGAGGAACCGGCTCCCGACGCCGCCCTCGGGCGTGATCACGGGCTCGAGGCTGTACGAGATCGACCAGCGCTCGCCGTTCACGTCCTTCGTCACCAGGTGGTTCAGGCGGTCGACCGACAGCGTCGCGCCGCGCGCGCTCGCCTGCGCCCAGGCGCTGCGCGGGCGCGCGAGCTCCGCGCCGCGCGTCGATGCGAAGCGGCGCGCCCGGGCGAGGGCCGCGCCGAGCCGCGCGACGAGCCGGTCGAGGAGCGACTCGACGTCGTCCGCACGCGCGGCAGCCGCCTGCCCGCCGTTGCCGCCCGGCGGCAGGAAGAAGCTCGCCGGCACGGCGATGTCGTCGTCGATCAGCGTCCAGCTCTCGCGCGCGCAGGTTTCCGCCGTCGACTGGCAGGCGTCCGCGCCGCTGCACGAGAGCCGGAACGTGCTGCTCGGGTTGGCCAGCGTGCCGTTCGAGTCGGCGCGCACCAGGCAGGTGACGAAGCTCGCCGGCCCGCCGTCGCTGCGGAAGATGTTGCCGGTGACGTTGATGACGGCACGCAGGCTGTCCGAGTAGAGATTGAGGTTGATGGTCCAGCGCTCGGCGCCGAGGTCCTTGTTGACCATGTAGCTGCGGAGGTCCGGCGACAGCGTCGAGCCCGACGGCTGCGCGAGCCCCCGCTGCGGCGCCGACAGGAGACCGAGCGCGACGATCGACGCCGCCGCGAGCAAAGACGGTCCACGCATGACCCACCTCCGGCGGGGCACGGTGGGCGGACTCGCCCGCCCCGCCGCACCGGCTTAGGTCAGTCCGTCAAGAACGTCAATCGCCCGTGAAGCAGGGGTCGTCGCCGACCGTGCACACGCCGGGGCACTCGACCAGCCCGCCGAGCTCGGCGCAGGCGCCGCGCGGGTCGTTCGCGCAGCAGCCGCCGTCGGGGCAGACCGCTTGCAGGACGCCGCCGCAGCCCTGCACCGACTGCTGCTCGCCCGCGCCGACGGCATAGCACGCGCACTCCTCGCTCTCGTAGTCGAACGGCAGGCACGTGCCGCGCGCGGTCGCGTCGCCTGCCTGGTACTCGCACGCGGCGCCGCACTGGCCGCTCGCGCCGCCGCCGCAGCCGATGCACTCCGGCGACGGCTCCTCGATCTCGCAGCCGCAGCCGAAGCCGTCGACGTCGACGACGACTCCCTCGACGTCCGCACACGAGCCCAGCATGGCGACCGTGCACGCCGCGCCCTCCGGACACGCGCCTGCCGGCCGATCCGCGGCCGTGCTCTGCGCGGTCTCGAAGTCGCCGACGACGATCGACGGCGGGTCGGAGGTGCGTCCGATCACCAGGATCTCCGGATCGGACTGCGGCGTCGCGGGCAGTCCCTGCGGCGGCAGGAAGAAGCTCGCCTGCAGCGGGATGTCGCTCGAGATCTGGTTCCACGCGTTCGCGGCGCACTCGGCGGCCGTCGTCTCGCACGCGTCGGTGCCGGAGCAGGTGAAGCTGAACTCGCTCGACGGGTCCTCGAGCGTGCCGCCCGAGCCGTCGTTGATCAGGCAGTAGACGAAGCTCGGCGGGCTGCCGTCCGGCTGATAGACGTTGCCGGTCACGCTCAGCACTTGATTGACGACCAGCCCCTGCTCGCTGAGCGTCGGCGCATAGCTGAAGGAGATCGACCAGCGCTCGTCGCCGACGTCCTTGGTGACGAGGAAGTTGAGGCGGTCGGGCGTCAGCGTCGCGCCGCGGTCGCCCCCCGCCTGCGCGAACGCGGCCCGCGGCCGGACGAAGGCGAAGTCGAGGTCGCGCCGCGCAGCGACCCAGCGGCGGAAGTCGTCGAGCGCCTCGCGCGCGTATGCCGCCATGCGCTCGAGCACGCTCGCGTGCACGGCGGGCGCACGCGGCGGCGTCCAGCCGGCACGCGCGAGCGCCGCGCGCGCGGCGCCGTCGGGCGGCGGCAGCGTGCCGACCCCGCCCGGCGGCAGGAAGAAGCTCGCCGGCACCGGCACGTCGTCGGAGATCAGCGTCCAGCTCTCGCGCGCGCAGGTCTCGGCGGTCGAGGCGCACGCGTCGCTGCCGCTGCACGACAGGCGGAAGGTGCTCGCGGGATCGGTCAACGTGCCGGTCGAGTCCTCGCGCACGAGACACTCGACGAAGCTCGCCGGGCCGCCGTCGCTGCGGAAGATGTTGCCGGTGACGTTGATGACGTCGTCCGGGTCCTGCGAGTACAGGTTGAGGTTGATCGTCCAGCGCTCGGCGCCGAGGTCCTTGTTGACGAGATAGCTCTGCAGGTCGGGCGACAGCGTCGAGCCCGAGGGGACCTGCGCGACGGCGGTCCGTGCGCCATCGACAGCCGCGATCACGGCGAGCGCGACCGAGCAGAGCACGAGCCTGTTGCCGAGCGACATGCGACCACCTCCTCTTGCGCGAGGCGACGGCCGGGGCGCGTAGCAGGCGAGGGACCGTCGCGTGCGAGCGTGCGCCGATTGGAGCAGCGGCGGCAGGTTGACGCAACGCGAGGTCGGACGCCGGTGTTCGACTAGCCTATCTGCGCTCGCTCGGAACGCAAAGGGTCCGCCGTGCGTTGCGTACCTCGAGGCTCTGCGCGCCGAGATCGCTCGTCAGCTCGATGGTGCCGGGCGGGCGGAACGCCGGCTGGCGCGGCGCCTGGCTCAGCGCGTAGCAGGCGAGGTAGGAGTCCGCGGGCGCCGTCTCCTCACCGTCGGCCGCGACCGGGGTGCACAGGCTGTCCAGCGCCCGGACTCGCATGAGCTTGCTCTCGAACTCGTCCGCGAGAACGAGCTGCGGCGCCGGCGTCAGCTCCTGCGGCGCGATGCTCTTCACGCGGCGGCAGCGGAAGCTCCGCCCGTCGAGCGAAGCGTCCGCGGGCTCGACGCCCTCGAGATGCGCCTCCGCCGGCACGCACAGCGTGTGCTCGTTCGAGCCGCCGAGGAAGCGGACGGTCTGCTCGCCGAAGCGGTTGCGGATCGTCAGGTCGGGCGGCGTGACCGGCCGCTGCCCGGGCACCGGGCGCAGCGCGTGGCAGGCGAGGTACGTCGCCAGATCGTGGACCGGCGCATCGTCGACCGCCACCGGGTTGCAGAGGCGCCTCTCGCGCAGCACGTCGGCGACGAGCGTCTCGAACTCGTCGTCGAGACGCACGCCGGGGATCTTCGCGAAGCGCGGCGTCCCGGTCTTGGACCGCACGACGTAGCACTTGAGGTCGCCGAGCGGTCCTTCCATCTCGGCCCCGCCGATCACGTCGAAGGCGATCGCGGCGCTCGACTCGACGAGCTGCGCCGTGCCGGCGAAGCGCGCGCCGAGCGTCTCGGTGCCCGCGGAGCCCGCGACGAGCTCGCACTCTGCGAGGCCGCCGGCGTCGGTCACGCCCGAGCACTGCGCGTCAGCAAGCGTGAAGTCGACCGTCGCGCCCTCGACCGGGGCGGGCGGCTCGACCGACGAGTCGGTGAGCGACGCGCGGACGGTCACCGTCCGCCCCGACCTCCCCGACCGCGGGCTCGGGTTCAGCGTCAAGTATGTCACGTGCCGTCCGGGATCCCACGTCAGGCGAGCAAGGTTCGAGGTCAGGGTTGCGTCGTCGACCGTCGCGCTCGCGACCACTTCGTCGTCCCCGGGGAACGTCGCCACGTAGGTGAACGAAGCCTCGCCGGCGGCGTTCGTGCGGACCATGCGGACCGTCGGGTTCGCGCCGCTCACCTGGAAGAACACGACGGTGCCTTCCGGCGCGTCGACGTTGCGGAAGGTGGCGGTGAACGCTTGCGTCGAGCCCTGGAGAGGGTTTGGCGAGACGGCCGCGGGCGTGAGGCTCAGGGCCGGGGTCGCGGCCGTCGCGAGGAAGCTGCATCCCCCCGCCGGGTCCGTGAGCTTGAAGACGGTGTGGCCGAGCGACGCGTAGAGGCACCCGTCAGGGCCGATCGTGCCGCCTCCGATCCCTTCCGCGAGCACGGTGCGCAAGGGCGGGTCGGTCGTGATGTCGACGAGCTCGAGCCCGTTTTCCGTCAAGAGCAGGAGTGAGCGCGCCTCCCCGTCGGGACCGACTTCCGCGACGTTCACCCAGAAGAACGAGTGCACGCCCGCAATGGTCTCGACCGTCGGGGGCGTCGGGCCGTCCGTTCCACTCACGCGCACGACGGCCGGCTGCGGATCGGTGTAGCCGGTGACGACGAACAGCGTGCCGTCGGGGGCGAACGCGATCCTGCCGTTGGGGGTCCGGGGCAGGGTCGCATACACCTCCACCGTCGGCGTCGCGCTCGCCGGGTTCCGCACCCGGTGGATCGCGGCGTCGACGAAGCCCCCGAAGCAGAAGTCGTCGTAGAACAGGTCGCCGCTCAGCGGATCGACGACCAGGCTGTGCGGGCACAGGAGGTTGGAAGCGACCGTGCGCAGCACGCCTCCCGTCTTCGGATCGAGCTCCAGGATCGCGCCCGTCGTCGCGTTGCCGGTCGTGGCGACGCGCAGCGCGTAGAGCCGGCCGTCCGCGCCCACGGCCTCCGCCGCGAGCGTCGGCCCGTGGTTCGCGAGCGGATTCGCCGCCGCGCCGCCGTCGAGGCCGAATGCGAAGAGGTCGCCGGTGCGGAAGTTCGAGATGAAGACGTCGTCGCCGACGAATGCCGGGACCGACGCACCCTGGCAGCCCTGGAAGTTGACGCTGCCGAAGAAGAAGGCGCCCGCCTCGAACCCGGTGGCGAACGGCGTCAAGCTGTAGCCGTTCACGCCCGTGGGCGGCGTCTCGCTGCCGCACGCCCCGGGGACGCCGTCCTGGAACGTCACCTCCGCGCTGCCCGGCACGGGCAGGTTGCCGTCGTTCACGTCGACGGCGGTGTACGTGACCGTCTCGTTCACCAGGTTGGTGGCGGTGAACTGGATCTGGCCGCTCGCGTCGGTGACGCTCGGATCGGGCCCCGTGATCACCGAATGTCCGTCGCCCTGCGACAGCGTGACGAGCTTCCCGGGGACCGGCCGTCCGAGCGCGTCCTGCAGCGTGACCGTGATGGTGGTCGTGCTCGTGCCGTCGGCGTTGACCGTGGTCGGGAAGGCGACGATGCCGGCGCTCGCCGCAGGAGGGGTGACGAAGGTGACCTTCGCCCGCTGGTCCAGGACGGCCCCGTCGACGACGGCCGTGAAGGTGACGGTCTCGGGCCTGAGGTCCGTCACCTCGAAGACCGCCGAGCCGTTGCTCACGGTCGTCACGGCGCTGGCCGGCGCGACGACGGCGCTGCCCGCATCGGGAGTCAGTGACACCGTCCTGCCGCTGACCGTGTAGCCGTCGGCATCCACCACCCGGACCAGGACGCCCATCTTCGACGTGCCATCCGCCGGCACGCCGACGTCCTGCAGCACCCCGTTTGCGTCGTACTGCGCGTAAACGACGTCGAGCGGCGCGAGCACGATCGTCTCCACCTTCGATCGGCCGGCGTCGGGCGGGCCCACGGACGCGCCGGAGAGCATCCGGTCGAGGACGTTCAGGTTGGGCGAGCCCAGGCCGACGTGGCCGAAGTCGCTGCCCATGGAAGCCGCGTCGTGGAACGCGTCGCTGCCGGCGAGCGGATAGAGGAGCGGGTTGAGGAAGCCGAGGTTCTGCCCGGCCGCCTGGTTGAGCTGCGCCGCGAAGGCGGCCCAGATCGGCGCCGCGAGGCTGGTTCCGCCGTAGCTCGAGCCCGTCGGGCATCCGCCTCCGTCGGCCTGGCAGAGCACCGTCCCGGTCGTCGCGGGATCGGCGACCGCGACCACGTCGGGGACCGAGCGCATGTCGGACGCGCTCGATCCGTCCTGGTAGTCCGGACGCGGGAAGAAGCGGCTCACGCCGAAGCCGCCTTGCCCCGTCGGCGGCGTCGACTGCTCGCCGTCCCACCAGGTCTCGGCGCCGTAGGTGAACCCGGGGCCCAGCGTCAAGGAGGTTCCCCCGACCGCGGTCGCGTGCGGCGAGCCGGCGGGGACACCGACCGTGTTCGGGCTGCCGTTCAGGCAGGTGGAGCCGCTGTCACCGGTTGCATTGAAGACGCTGATGCCCGACGCCGCGGCGGTCTGCAGCACGGCATCGATCCCCTGCACGTCGGCCAGCGTAACCTCGTCCTCGCAGGAGCTCCAGCTGTTGCTGATGACGTCGACGCCGTCGTCGATCATGGCGTTGAACAAGGTCGCGTAGCTCGTGGCCTGGCCACCGAAGGGCGCGTGGTACACGACGACCCGCGCACCCGGCGCGACGCGCATCGCGGCGGCGACGTCGAGCAGGACCTCGACTTGGCCGGGACCCGGCGTCGCGACGCCGCCGTTGACGGGCACCGTCTCGAGGTTGCCGATGGGAGCGATCGTGCCGCCCGCCTTCTCGATCAGCGCGACGTAGTCCTCGACGTCGCTCATCCTGAACTTGTCGAACTGCAGCAGGCCGATGGTCTGGCCCGCTCCATCGGGCGCACCGGCCGGATGGTCGTACGGGCTGTTGCCCAGGGCGTTCAGCATGTCGGTCGCGGACAAGCAAAGGAATTGCAGCAGCACGCCCGTGAGCAAGCCGATCACGATCGCGCCCAGACCGAGCGGCGGGGCGATCCCGATGATGCCCGCAATGAGCACCGCCGCGCCGAGCCCCGACTCGGCGGGAGTGATGATCTCCTCACAGACGAACTTGAAATCGGCCGGCGTGAAAGCCCGCTGGGGTGTAGCGAGATTGGTCAACCCGGAAATCGCCACGACCGCTGGCGCCAGGCGCTCCGGAAGCGCGGGCTCGTCGTCGTTCGCGTAGAAGGTCCTGTCGCCGAGCCGGTAATCGCCGATGTGCACGGCGAAGGCGCGCTCGACTGCGTCGCGCGTCCCTCGAACGGTGATGCTCAGCCGATTCTCGGAGCCCCGGATCAGCTCGAGCCCGTTGCTCGTCAGATGGGCGAGCAGCGCGTCGTACGCCTCGCGCGACGGCCCGAACCTGTCGGTGAGCTCCTTCTGGCTCGAGAACTGCCGGAAGATGCTCGACTTCGGGTCGTAGACCTCGCGGAGATAGCCCTCGAACCCTGCCTGATCGTCGCGCTTCAGAACGAGCGTCACGGTCAGAGGCTCGTCGGCTGCTGCCTCGGATCGTGGCACGGCGGGCCTCGCCTCTTCGAGCACCGGCAGGACGTGGCCCGACAAGCGAACGATCGGTCCCGGGGGCGCCGTCGGCGATGGCAGCGCCGTGCTCTGCTGCCCTAGGATCCAGGCCACGGCGGTTATCGCCGCAACGATGCGGGTGATGGGTCGGCGACGGTTGCGTCGGAAGGCGGTCGAGGAGAGCATCACGGCCATCGATCTCCGTGGAAAGGTTGACTGACGCCGCATCCACGTCGGGCGACGAGCGCACTCGGCGGCTCGGACCCCGGCGATGCGCGGCGGTCATCCATGGACCCGGCGTCGCGCGGCCGTCAAGTCTCTTTGGCGCGGCCCGACGGCAGTTAACAAGATTTAACCTGCAGCCCCTTGCAGCTCGTCGAGCAGCGCGCGCGCCGCGCGCAGATCGCCGCTGTCGAACCCCTCTGCGAAGCCACGGTAGGCGGCGGCGAGCACCGCGCGGGCCGCGGCGTGCCTGCCCTGCCGCTGCCACAGCCGGCCCAGGCTGAGCACCGCACGCAGCTCCAGCGACCGCGCGCTCTGCCGGCGGGCGACCCCGATCGCGTCGTGAAAGCACCTCTCCGCCCGTCCTCGACGGTCGACGGCGTCGTCACCCGCGCGGCCCGTGGGCGCAGAGCCCCTTGGCTGGCCCAGGAGCAGCTCGCCGCGGAGCCGGT
>JBFMAS010000227.1:0-11456 GCA_040755575.1 Thermodesulfobacteriota bacterium | reverse complement strand
GCGACCCCGATCGCGTCGTGAAAGCACCTCTCCGCCCGTCCTCGACGGTCGACGGCGTCGTCACCCGCGCGGCCCGTGGGCGCAGAGCCCCTTGGCTGGCCCAGGAGCAGCTCGCCGCGGAGCCGGTGGAGCTCCGCCTCGTAGAAGCGCTCGTCCTTGCCGTCCATGGTCGCGCGCGCTTCGTCGAGCGCGGCGAGCCCCTGCGCCACGTCGCCGAGCGCTCCGTACGCCTCGGCGAGACGCACCAGGTGCCAGGGACGCAGCAGCTCGGCGCCGATCGCCTCGTACGCCGCGATCCCGGCGCGGACCTCGGCGATGCCCTCGTCGACTAGGCCCTGGTCGAGGAGCACCCAGCCGCGGATCGCCGTGCCCTGCGCGACCCAGTACTCGAGGTCGTTGTCGCGCGCGACGCGCACCAGCTCGTCGGCGTGCTCACGTGCGAGCGCGCCCTCGCGCCGCAGGAGCCGGCACCACACCGCGTAGTTGAGTCCGAAGACGAGCGTGTGCGGGATCGCCGATTCGCGGGCGCAGGCGAGGCTCTGCCGGCTGTGCTGCAACGCCTGATCGGGATGACCGAGGAACCAGAGCGACATCGCGCAGTGGGCGTGGCAGACCACGGCCGGATCGTCGCCGAACGACGTCGCGATGAACGACCGCTGCGCCGGGTCGACGAGCCGCAAGGCGTCGGCGAGGTATCGGCGTGCGGTCGCGAACTCGCCCATGCCGAACGAGCTCAAGGCGAGCGCCAGGCAGCCGGCGAGCGACGCGAGGGGGAAAGAGGTCTGCTCCCCCAGCCGAAGCACCTGCTCGCCGATCTCCCGCGCCTTGCGCAGCTCCGCCCGGACGAGCAGGAAGCGGTAGATCCCGGTGAGCGCGAGAAGGAGCTGCGGGCTCTCCCCGATCTGCTCGCAGAGCTCGAGCGCGCGTCCGTACGCGGCGATGACCTCCGGTGCCGCGTATCCGCGCGTGATCAGCAGACGGGCGCCGAGGCGAACCTGGAGGTCGAGCTCCTGCAACGCTCGCTCGGGCGTCTCGGGCAGCGCCTCGAGGAGGGCGAGCGCTTTCGCGAGGTGTCTCGCCGCCTCGGCGTCGGCATGCTTGCGCAGCGCGTTGTCCGCCGCGCGCTCGAGGTAGTGCCGGGCGGGGGCGAGCTGCTGCCCTTCCTCGAAGTGGACCGCGAGCTCCGCGGCGATCGCGTCCGCGCGCCGCCCGAACGCGCGCTCCATCGCTTCGGCGATGCGCTGGTGGAACCGGCGCCGGCGGGCGGGCGTCAAGCGCTCGTGAAGGACGCTCTGATAGAGCGCGTGCACGAAGCCGAACCGCGCCGCCAGCGTTCCGTCCGGCCAGCGGTCGGTGCCCACCGCCTGGAGAAAAGGCGCGCGGCGCACGAGACGCGCGCAGCGCTCCTCGGCCTCTTCCACCGAGATCTCGAGCGCCGCGGCCAGCGCCGCGGCCGAGAACTCGGCACCGGCGGCGCTGGCGCCTTCGAGGACGAGCTGCTCGTCCGCATCGCAGCGCTCGATGCGCGCCTCGATCATCTGCCGCAGGCTCGGCGGGACACCGCGCTCCACGCGCGCGGCCGCGTCGCGCAAGAGCGGTCCGCAGTCGCCGCCGGCCGCTCGAGCCCCGAACAGGTCGTCGACGACGTTCACCAGGAAGAGCGGATTTCCCTCGGTGCGCCTGTGGATCGCACCGGCGAGCTCGCGCAGCTGGATCCGCGCCCCGTGCAGGTCCGGCAAGCGTGCCTCCAGGTACGCGGCGACGTCCTCCTCGCCCAGGAACCCGAGCGGCAGCTCGCTACACTGACGATGCGCGGCGAGCTCGCGGGTCACGCTCTCGAGCGGATGGCCGCTCGCCGCCGCTTCCAGCGGCCGATACGTGGCGAGCACCAGCAGCCGTGCGCGGCCCTTGCGCCGCGCGAGCAGCGACAGCAGGTCGAGCGTCGAGGCGTCGCTCCACTGCAGGTCTTCGAGAACGAGCACCACGCCGCGACGTGCGGAGAGCGCCTCGAGCGCCTCGGCGAGCTCACGCAGCATGCGCTCGCGCGTCGCCGTCGGAGCGACGCTGGCGATCTCGTCGAGCTCGGCGCGCCCGAGTAGCGCCGGGAGCTGCGCGAGCCACGTCGGTGCGTGGCGGCGCAGGACGCCGACGAGCTGGCGCCTCGCCGCGCCGCGTCCGAGCTGCCCGAGCGCGGCCAGCACCGGGAGATAGGCCTCACCGGGCCCGTAGTGCTCGATGCACTGCCCCGAAGCGATCCGCACCTCGCGGCCCTTGCCGATGGAGAGGACGAAGGCCTCGACCAGCGCCGTCTTGCCGATCCCGGGCTCGCCGGTGACGAACACCACCTGGCGCGCCCCGCCGAGCGCCTCGTCGAGACGGCGCTGCAGGGACACGAGCTCCGCACGGCGGCCGACGAGCGCACCCGCGTGCCGCTCGCCGCCGCGCGGTCGCTCGACGTCGCCCTCCGGCGTGAGCACGGTGACGGGCGCGATCCAGCGGTATCCGCGCTGCGGGACGGTCTGCAGGAAGCGCGGCGCTCGCCGGCTCTCGCGCAGTGCTTGACGGATCTCCCAGACGTGCACCTTGAGGACACCCGGCGTGACGCTGACTCCCGGCCACAGCGCCGCGAGCAGCTCCTCGTGGGTGCAGACCTCGCCCGCGCGCTCGAGGAGGTGGCGCAGGACCGCCGCCGCCTTCGGCCGCAGCCGTCGCACGCGTCTTCCGGAGGACAGCGTCCCGGTCCTCGCGTCGAGCTGGAAGGGAGGAAACCTGAACACCGGGTCCGGCATGGCGCGAGGGGCGAACGTACTGCGGGCGGCGAAGAGCGGTCAACGTGAAGTTCGTGACGGCTCACGGCACGCTTCGGCGACGACGGCGACCACGCGACCGCACGCGCGGCCGAGCGCAGCTTTCCAATCCGCGACGCAGCCGATAAGCAGCCGGGTATGAAGCTCGGACTGATGGTCGGCTACTGGATGTTCGGACCGCAGGACCCGACGCCTCTCGCGCAGGAGGCGGAGCGGCTCGGCTACGACTCGGTGTGGACCGCCGAGGCGTACGGCTCCGACGCGATCTCGCCGCTCGCCTGGATCGGCGCGCGCACGTCGAAGATCAAGCTCGGCACCGGCATCCTGCAGATCTCGGCACGCACGCCGGCCTGCGTCGCGATGACCGCGATGACGCTCGACCACCTGACCGGCGGGCGGCTGATCCTCGGCCTCGGCGTCTCGGGTCCGCAGGTGGTCGAGGGCTGGTACGGGCAGCCCTTCCCGAAGCCGCTCGGGCGCACGCGCGAGTTCATCGCGCTGCTGCGCCAGATGCTGCGGCGCGAAGGCCCCGTCACCTTCAAGGGCAAGCACTACCAGCTCCCGCTCGAGGGCGGCACGGGGCTCGGCAAGCCGCTCAAGCTGATCACGCGGCCCTTGCGCAGCCACGTCCCGATCTACCTCGGCGCCGAAGGCCCGAAGAACATCGCGCTCGCGGCGGAGCTGTGCGACGGCTGGCTGCCGCTCTACTACACGCCGTTCCGGCCGGAGGTCTACGCGAACCCGCTCGACACCGCGAAGCCCGGCTTCGAGATCGCCTGCCCGGTGACGGTGAACGTGCACGACGACGTCAAGCAAGCGCTGCTTCCCGTCAAGTACATGCTCGCGTTCTACATCGGCGGCATGGGGGCGAAGGAGAAGAACTTCCACGCCAACCTGGTGCGCCGCATGGGCTACGAGGAGGCGGCGGACAAGATCCAGGACCTGTTCTTCGCGGGCAAGCGCGACGAGGCCGCGGCCGCGGTGCCGGACGAGTTCGCCGACGAGATCTCGCTGGTCGGCCCGAAGGAGCGCATCCGCGAGCGCTTGCAGGTGTGGAAGAAGAGCGCGGTGACGACGATCCTCGCCGGGACGGGCGACGTCAACGCGCTGCGCGTGCTGGCGGAGGCGGCCGCGTGAGCGCGGCTTCCGCGCCGGTCACCGCGCGCGTCGTCGGCCGGTGACGGGAAGGGCTTGCCCGCAACGCCTGCGGCGCGATAGGCCGCTCGCATGCTGCGCTTCAACCACATGGAGCTGACCCTTCCGCCCGGGACCCTGACGCCGGAGTTCCGCGCCGAGGTCGACGAATTCTACGGCTCGGTGTTCGGCTTCCGCGGCGTCGACACCGAGGTCGTCGGCCAGCTCACGCACGTCCTGCTCACCGGCGAAGGGCAGTTCATCCTCCTCGCAGAGGGCGAGAAGCACCTGCACTCGCCGGGCTACGACCACCTCGGCTTCCTGCACGACACGCGTGCCGAGGTCGACGAGCTGCTCGCTCGCTGCGAGCGGCACCGCGAGCGCGACCACCGCGTGCAGATCAAGAAGTACGAGGACCTCGTCGTCGGCGACCTGACGGTGCACGCCTTCTACGTTCGCCACCTGCTGCCGATCTGGTTCGACGTGCAGTGCATGGAGCAACGCGGCGTCGCGCAGCCGGCGTGGCCGGCGCGCGCCTGAGGCACGACGAGCGGCCGGTCAGCGGCCGAGCAGCCAGCTCGCGATCCCGCCGCCGAAGATCAGCAGCGCGGGGTTCACGTGCTTGACGAGCAGGACGACGGTGACCACGACCGCGATCAGCGCCGTCATCGGCCCGAGGATCACGGTCCTGGCGAGCACCCACGTGCCCGCGAGCATCAGCCCGATGGTGAGCGGCGCGAGGCCGCGCTGGACGGCGACCTTCCACGGGGACTCGGCGAAGCGGTCCCAGATCCGCCCGCAGAAGAACATGATCAGGCCCGCGGGCAGGAAGAAGCCGACGATGGCGGCGAGCGCGCCGGGGAAGCCGGCGACGCGGTAGCCGATCACCGACACCATCAGCATGTTCGGCCCCGGCGCGAGCTGGCCCAGGCTGTAGACCTGGCCGAACTGATCCGCGTTGAGCCAGTGGTACTCGTTCACCGTCAGCGCCTTCATCTCGGGCAGGACAGCGGTGCCGCCGCCGACCGCCATCACCGACAGCGCGCCGAACACCCAGAGGACGGTGAGCAGCGTCACCGCGCGGCCTCGCCGGCGCTCGCGGCGTCGTTCGTGGGCGTGGTGCGCGCGCGCGGGCGGTAGAGCCACACGCTGAGCGGGCCGATCGTCAGCAGCGCGACCGGCAGCGAGACGCGAAAGACGCCGATCACGACGAAGGTCAGCACGACGAGCGACAGGTCGAGCGGCTTCGCGAGCTGCTTGCGTCCGATCTGCAGCGTCGTCGCGAGCGTCAAGCCGACCGCCGCCGCGCCGACGCCGCCCAGCACGAGCGACACGTCGGGCAGATGGCCGTGGCTCGCGTAGAGCACGCCGAGCAGCATCACGATGCCGGCGCCGGGCAGGATCATGCCGAGCACCGCGACCAGCGCGCCCGACACCCCGCGGAGGCGCTCGCCGACGTAGATGCTCATGTTGGTCGCGTTCAGGCCGGGCAGCGTCTGGCTCAGCTCGAGGCCCGAGAGGAAGGTCTCGTCGTCGAGCCAGCGCTGGCGGACGACCAGTGCTTGACGGAGGTACGCGACCACGCCGCCGCCGAAGCTGGTCGCGCCGAGCGTCAGGAAGACGAGGAAGAGCCGCCACAGCGTGACGCGCTCCGCCTGCGCCCCGGCCGCCGCCGGCGCGGGCACGGCGCCGGCGCGCGCCGACGCCGCCGCGGCCGCCTTCGCCGCCCGCGTCTCGTCCGCGCCGCCGGGCCCCTCGTGCGCCTCCGGCCGGCGCAGGACCTCATTCGTCATGCGCGATCTTCCTTCCCGAGAGCGCGTACGCGAGCGCGGTCTTGGTCGTGCCGAGGTCGACCCACGCCCCGGTCTCGCGCTGCAGCAGGCGATAGAAGCGCTCCGAGCGATGCTTCGGCCGCGGGTGCATGCGCCCGTAGTGCTTGAAGGCGGTCTCGAAGGCGAACTCGCCGATGAGCACGCGCTTGGTCTCGCGCTCGCGCCAGACCGCGATGTCGACCTTCGCGTTGCGCCCGCCGCCGAAGTGGATGATGCCGAGCTCGAACAGCACCTCCTCGATGCCGCTCTTGCTGACGGGCGCGACGCGTGCCCCTCGGGCGATCTTCGACGCGACGAGGGAGGGGAAGATGCGCGCGAAATCGCCGAGCGTCGTGCCGAGCCTCATCGACTGGTTCTTGAGCTGGCAGGTGTGCGAGAAGACGCTGCGCATGCCGCCGAGCTGGCTCGCGACCAGCAGCAGCTCCTCCTTGAACTTGACGATCCCGGGCAGGCCCTTGGCGAACGTGATCGGCGTCCGCCAGGCGAGGCCCGGATCGGGGTGGCGGAACTTGAGCGTGAGCTCGAACCTGTCGCCGGGCTCGCCTCCCTTGCAAGGCGTCCGCCGGCGCAGGATGTAGGAGCGCCGGTAGAGGTCGAAGCGCGGGGTGTCGAAGAACGTGACCTCGCGCACGTGCGGCACGCCGGCACGCGGGCTCTCGTCGATCAGCGCCGGCACCTGGCGCGCGACCGACTTGGCGAGCTTCCAGTAGTCGCGTGCGTCGCGCTCGAGGTCGGAGAACGCCTCGGGCTTGAGCAGGATCTTGAACTCGCGGAAGTGGATCGCCTCGAAGATCGCGTCGAGGTCGAGCGGCGCCTCGCCCTCGCGCTTCTTCCTGGTGAACTTCCCGGCCGTCTCGTGTACCAACCCGCCCTCCTGAGGTCGCGACGATCCTGTGCCCCATCTCCTCGGCGGCTTCAATCGCGCGCGTTAGGACGTTCGGTCGAAGTCGCGTCCGATGTCGTGCTACCGACACGCGCGTGACCGAGCCGGCGGCGGAGCGCCCTTCCCTGCTGACCTACCTGCGCGCCGAGCTGCCGCCCGACCCCGAGCGCTGGCGCGAGGCGCTAGTGGTCGGGCTCGCGACCACGACGGCGCTCGGCGTGTCGACCGTGCTGCAGCTCGCGAGCTTCGCGGCGCCGCTCTTCGCGTACCTCGCGCTGCAGCGCACGACCGTCTGCACGTGGCGCAACTTCGTACGCCGCATGGTGATCGGCGTCGCCGCAGGGCTGGTGGTCATCCCGCTCGGCGGCGTGCTGGTCCAGCTCCCCTGGCTCCTCGTGCCGGCGTTCTTCGTCCTCGTCGCCCTGCTGACGTACGGCATCCCGATGACGCGCAACCCGATCGAGGCGACGCTGATCGCGTTCCCGCTGATCGTCGCCTGCTTCTCCGGGACGTACGACCCGCGCGCGATCGCGATGGACACCGGGACGATGCTCTGCGCCTCGTCGATCGGCCTTCTCGCGGCGACCGCGTTCGCGCAGGCGTCGCGCGAGCTGAGCGCGCGGCGCCGGCTCACGGAGTCGCTCGCCGCGAGCTACGCCGGCTCCCGCGAGCGGCTCGCGCAGAGCATGCGCCGTCACCTCGCGTACGCGGCGCCCTCGCTGCCGCCGGACGCACCGGTGCACTCGGCGTTCGGCGCGCACGTGCAGCTCCTCGAGCTCGCGCGCCAGGAGGGTCTCGGCGCCGCGGCCGACCGGCTGCTGGCGACGCTGACCACCGCCGCCGAGCGCATCGAGACCTACATCGGCACGGTCGACGCGCTGTCGCGCCAGGACGTCGGGCGCGCCTACCGCAAGCTCCTCGAGCCGGTGCTGGCGCCGCTCGTCGCGGCGCTCGACGTCGCGCTCCGCCGCTTCGGCGAAGCGGCCGTGCACGTCGGCGCGCACGACGCCGTCGACGCGGCCGCCGCGGCGACGCCCTGGCCGGAGCTCGGCTCGCTGGTCGCCGCGGTGCGCGCGCGCCAGCTCGAGCTGCGCCGCGAGGGGGCCTTCACGCGGATCGACGTCGCCCAGGGGCTCAACGCGAACGCGCTGGTGCAGTCGCTCGCGAGCCTCGCCGACGTGCTGCACACGCCGCCCTGGGAGCTGCACCGGCTCGCGGCCGAGGAGCAGATCGACGAGCCGCCCGGCTGGCCGTGGAGCCTCGTGCCGATCGACCGCTTCGCGCTGCGCTACGCGCTGCAGGTCGCGCTCGGCGCGACGATCGCCTTCGTGGTCGGCGTCGCCTCGCACGTCCCGCAGCTCTCGACGCTGCTGTGGAACCCGGTGCTGGTGGCGCAGACGAGCTACGGTGCGACGATCCGCAAGGCGTGGCTGCGCCTGCTCGGCGTCGGCGTCGGAGGCGCGCTCGCCGTCGTGACGATCGTCGTCGTGCTGGCGAACAGCAACGACTTCGCCGTCTGGCTGCTGGTCGTGCTCGTCGTCGTGACGTGCCTCCAGTACGCGGTGCTCTCGCGGCCGACCTACTGGTACGGCCCGCTGCAGGTCGCCGTCACCTACTTCTTCGTGCTGGTCGGCGTGCGGCCCGAGGTCGACGTGGCGGCGGCGCTGTGGCGCGCCTTCGGCACGTTCGTCGGGACGGCGATCCTGTTCTCGGTCTTCCGCCTGATCGCGCCGGACTACGCCGGGCGGCAGCTGATCGCTCGTCTCGCCGAGCTGCTGCGCGTGACGCTCGTCTACCTGCCCAAGCCGGGCGCGCGCCTCGCGCCGCTCGACGACCTCATCGCGGCGCGCCTCGCGGCGGGACGTCACGCCGCCGATCTCGTCCGCCTCGCGGACGAGGCGCGGCTCGAGGGACGGGCGAGCGGCATCGAGCCGCGCGCCGCGGTGGACGCGGTCGGCATCGCGCTGCGCGTGTCCCTGCGGGCCGGCCTGGTGGCGCGGGGACGCGCGACGGTGGCCTGGCCGGCGCTCCGCGAGGAGGGACGCGGCGTGCTCGACCGCCTGCACGAGACCGTGCGCCGGCGCATCGCGCTCGCGCTCGACGTGGTCGAGGCGCGCGACACCGCGGCGCCGCCCGGCACGCAGGCGCACGCCGCCGCGTGCGCGCGGGCAAGGCGGCTCGACGCGCGCACGCGTCCCGACCTCGAGCGTCCGCTCGCCGACGCGCTGGCCTACCTCGACGCGGCGCGCACGCGCGAGCTCGCCGACTGGCCGCCCGAAGCACTCGCCGAGGTGTTCGCCGAGCTCGAGCACTTCCGCCGTCTCGCGGAGCTGCTGCCACGGCTCGACGCGGCGCTCGAGGAGACGCTGCTCGCGCCGGCGCCTCGGGCGAGCGAGGACGTCGCGGCGGCGCGCGGTCTCGTGCCGAGCGGCCTCACGCGTCCTTGAACCGAGCCTCGCGCTTCTCGAGGAACGCGCTGACGCCCTCGCGGAAGTCCGGCGACTGCGCGGCGAGGATCTGGTTGCGGTCCTCCATCGCGACGACCTGCTCGAGGCTGCCGGCGTCGACCGCGAGCTTCAGGCACTCCTTGGTGAGCTTCAGGCCGAGCGGAGAGTTGCGCAGCATGCGCTGCGCGAGCTCGCGCGCGGCCCCCGCGAGCTGCGCGTCGGGGACCACGCGCGACACCAGGCCCGTGTGCTCGGCGCGTGCGGCGTCGATGAAGTCGCCCGTCAAGAGCAGCTCGGCCGCGACCGACGCGCCGACGATGCTCGGGCGTGAGGACGAGGACGGCCGAGTGCTCGGGGTCGCTGATGTACACGTTGTCGTCGACGTCCATGGTGAGGCCGTCGGAGATGGTCTTCGGGCCGTAGTCCTCGATGCGCGCTGCGAGCTCGCCCTCGGCGAGGCTCGCGTCGGCGAGGTCGCGCGCGCGGAGGCGGTACATGCGGTCGCCGCTGAGCGGCCCGTAGTAGAGCCATTCGCCGCGGGTGTCGAGCGCGATCGAGTCGACCGGCACGCGCAGGTCGTAGATCCCGAAGAGCACCATGTCGCGCCCCGGCGCCTGCAGCAGGTACGGCTGCGCCTCGAGCGAGGGATGGTCCTCGAGCAGACGGCGGCTCGTCGCGGAGGCGACGTCGTACACGATCAGCGCCGGCCGGCGCAGGATCGGGCTCGCTTCCGCGATGAAGATCCGCTCTCCCGAAGGATCGACCTGGAAGTCGTTCAGCATCGAGAGCAGCGGCGCCACCTCGGACGGGAAGTCGTGGCGGTGGACGATCTCGTTCGTCGCGAGGTCGAAGGCGAGAAGGCGCGGCTGGCCGCGCGCGTAGTCCGCGTGGTCGAGCACCCAGAGGCGGCTCTGCCGGTCGACGCGCACGGCGAGCGGCGACCGGAAGCTCGGCTCGTCGTCGGCCGGCTGCTGGAAGGCGAGCGTCGGGTACGGCTCCGGCCTGCCGTCGACCAGCTCCGCGACCTTCACCGGCGGGCCCGCGTCGGGATGGTAGGTGAAGAAGACGCGGCCGCCGGCGGAGACGGCGACGTTGCCGGGCGGCAGGTCGAGATCGACCACCTTCTCGAGCGCGGACGGCGGCAGCTCCGGCTCGGTCGTGCGGTCCTCGAGGCGCGCTCCGCCCGAGAACAGCAGGCGCACGACGAGCAGCAGCACGACGACGACGGCCGCGACGGTCGCCAGGATGCGCAGGAGCTTGCCGAGCATCGCGTCCCTCCCTCAGGCGCGCGCGCCGCCATCGGGCGCCGCCTCGATGAGCAGCGTCGGCACGCCCTCGGTCCGGGAGCGCACGGTCGCGACGCGCGTGCCGGGCTTGTTGCCGGCGCGCACCTCGCTGACGTCGAAGCCGTCCGCGAGCAGGCGCTCTCGCCACGCCGCGATGCCGGCGACGCGGTAGGCGATGCCGTGCAGCGCGTCGTCGCCCTCGCCGCGCGCGCCGAGCGGGCTCACCACCTCGAGCGTGACGCCGGCCGTGCGGAAGAACAGCATGCGCAGCCCGCGCGCGGGAAACTCGCGGTCGAGCGCGAGGCGCAGCCGCAGCGTGTCGCGCCACAGGCGCAGCGCGCGCTCGGCGCCGGGCGTGTTCACCACCACGTGGTCGACCGCGAGGACGCCGGGGGGTGCGTCGGCGGGCAGCGGCGCGTGGCCCGCCGGATCGACGCCGGCCGGCAGCACGGAGTCGGTCGTGACGCGCAGGCCGTGGAAGCGGGCGGCGCGCGCGGTCGCGAGAGCGTGCTCGTCACGCGAGACGACCGCGAAGCGCAGAGCGAGCGCGCCGGGCGCGCCCGCGACGAGCTCGACCGCGCCGCGCGTCAGCTCGAAGCGCCGCGCGCCGCCCGAGCGCACCGGCGGAACGCCGAGCAGCCGCGCGTACGCGTCTTCGGCGCGGCCGAGGTCCTCGGTCGAGACCTGCACGGCATCGAAGCGGAGCACCTCGGTCGTGGGCATCGCGCGCGATCGTTGCCCATCCGCGGCGCGCGCACAACGCCGCCGGCACGGCTGGGCCGCGCGGCGAGGAGCGTCCCGCCAGCGACTTCGGCCGACGGTCGCGCGCCGCCGCCCAGCAGGCTACGCAGGCGCGCGATGTCCTCCGCTGCCGCGCCGCCGATCTCGATCTTGCTGCCGGCCTACGACGCCGCCGACACCCTGCCCGCCTGCCTGCGCAGCGTCGCGCGTCAGACCGAGCGGCGCTGGGAGTGCGTCGTGGCCGACGACGGCTCGCGCGACGCGACGCTCGCGGTCGCGGGGGGCGCCGCCCCCCCCCCCCCCCCCCCGCCCCGCCCCCCCAACCC
>JBFMAS010000226.1:0-6139 GCA_040755575.1 Thermodesulfobacteriota bacterium | reverse complement strand
TTCGGCTCTTGATCTTGGTGCCGCGTCCCTTCCCCTCGATGCGCACGGACCCGGTGACGTCGAGGTCGCCGCCCTGGTTGAGATCGTCGTCCGCTCCGCCGAGCGTCAGCACGTACGTCCCCCGGCGCAGCCGGATCACGTCGATCACCGGCTGCGGATCGCCCGCGATGCACTCGCCCGGGGTGTGCCCCGACGGCGCGTTCGTGTTCGCCGCGGTGACCGCCTCGCGCAGCGAGCAGCGCCCGTCGTCGGCGACCTCGTCGGTCTTCTTCGTCACCTGGATGACCGCGCCCCGGGCGGCGTCGGCGCCGCCGAGCGCTGAGGACGAGGAGGCTCGCCACGGCGAGCCGGATGGTGCTCGGCTTCATGCTCATCTCTCCCTCCCGCCGCGTGGCGGCGCTTCGTCCGGGGGAGGACGACGCAATGCGTCCCGTCCATTGCAGCGCGCCCGCCTCGGGCGCGGGTGCAATCGGCGCGGTGCTTCGTCGCGTCATGCCGTGTCGACGACGCGATCGAGGGAGGAACGAACGATGCATTCGACGAAAATAGGACGATTTCTGCCCCTGACCGCCGACGAGCAGGCACGGGTCGTGGCGTGCCAGAAGGTGATCGCCAAGCAGAGCGCCAAGCTCGCGAGCACGATGGCGCAGCAGCTCGACCGCTGCGCGTACGAGGCTCTCGCCCTGCGAGAGCTGACGGTCGATCGGACGAGGAGCGAGCGCGCGCCCGCGGGGAGCCGACGCCCGAGCTACGCCGCCTCGCGCCCCGCGCTCGCTCCCACCTCGGCGCGCCAGCGCGCCTGGATCATGGCGCTCGTCTCGCGCGAGCCGTCGGGGCTCCACCCGGGCGGCCCGAAGAGATAGCCCGCCGCCTCGCGCAGCGAGCGCGCCGCACGCAGGTCGCGCAGGATCGCCGCCCACTCGTGGAACGCGATGCGCAGCGGGTTGTAGGTCGAGATGTTCTTGACGATGCCGTAGCGCGGCGGCTCCTCCGCTACCTCCGCGACGAGGCTGCCGAACAGCCGGTCCCAGACGATCAGCACGCCGCCGTAGTTGGCGTCGAGGTAGCGTGGATTGACGGCGTGGTGCACGCGGTGGTGGCTCGGCGTGTTGAGCACGAGCTCGAGCGGGGCGGGAAGGCGGTCGATCGCCTCGGTGTGGATCCAGAACTGGTAGAGCAGGCTCGTCGCGGTGAAGAGCAGCACCATCTCCGGCGGGAAGCCCAGCAGCGGCAGCGGCAGCCAGAAGACGAAGCCCAGCGTCGCCTTGCCGGTCCACGTCTGCCGCAGCGCGGTCGACAGGTTGTAGCGCTGCGACGAGTGGTGCACGACGTGGCTCGCCCAGAACCAGCGCCGCTCGTGCGACACGCGGTGGAACCAGTAGTAGGCGAGGTCCTCGGCGAAGAAGCAGGCGAGCCACACCCACCAGGCGTGGCCGAGGTCGACGAGACGCAGCCGGTACGCGGCGACGAATGCTGCCAGCACCGTCGAGCCGATCAGCACGCTGACCACGACGCTGCCGACGCCCATCGTCAGGCTCGCCGCGGTGTCGCGTCGCTCGTAGCGTACGCGGCGGCCGTGCCGTCCCGCCCACAGCTCGAGCAGGATGCAGGCGATGAACGCCGGCATGGCGAACAGGATGAGCTTCGACGACTCCATGCGCAGTCCTTCGATCTCGCTACCTGCCCGTCACGAGCTCGCGCGCGAGACGGCGGATCTCGTCCAGCACGGCCTGCTCGCTCGGGCGCTCGCCGTACAGGCCGCGCGCGACCGCCATGCCGAGCATCGTGTCGAGGATCAGGTCGAGCAGCGCGGTGAAGCGCGCGCCGTGCTTCGCGGCGGCCGCGGGGAAGTACCCGCGCGCGAGCGCCAGCACGTTGTCGCGGTGGCGCGCCGCGACCGGAGCGAGCGCGGCGCGCAGCTCGGCATCGGTGCGCGCGGCGAGGTAGAGGTCGAGCGCCGCCAGGTGACGCGGCTTCAGGTACATCGTCCACAGCAGGTCGACGGCGGCGTCGACGCGGTCGGCGCCGGCCGGGATCGCGGCGAAGCCGGCGCGGTAGCCGTCGGTGAGCGCCTGGAAGACGTGCTGCACCGCCGCGCCGATGAGCTGCGCGCGCGTCCCGAAGTGGTGGAGCTGCGCGCCGCGCGACACGCCGGCGCGCTCGGCGACGACCGTGGTGGTGGTGCCGCCGTAGCCGAGCTCGACCAGGCAGGCGACGGCGGCGTCGAGCAGCCGCGCCCGGGTGGTGGCGCTGCGCTCCTCCTGGGTGCGGCGGGGCGGTGGCGGCGCGATCGCGGCCCTCGGCATGCGCGACCGCTATCCGGAAACAAACAAACAGTCAAGCCTGCTTGTAAATTGCCGGCGGCGGCCGCGGCGGCGGCTGCGGATGGCGCCCTGGCGTCGCCCGGGTCACGGAAGGACGGCCCCGCCGCGTCACGCGCGGACCGCGACCAGCTTGCGCGGCGCGAGCACCGCGTGCACCTCGCGGATCCTGCCCTCGGCGTCGAGCTCGCAGCGCAGCACCGTGCGTGGTGCTTGACGCCGCGCCGGACGCGTGAGGTCGATCACCACGGCCGGCAGGCCGTTGACCGAGCGCACGGCGACGCGCGGCCGGCCATCGCGGCGCGCGAGCGCCGCCTGCAGCAGGAAGCGCACGACGCGGGCACGGCCGACCATCGGCTCGCGCAGCGCCGTGTACTCGCCGCCCGCGTCGGTCACGGTGCGCGCGTCGGTGACGAGCAGGGCTTCGAGACCGCGCGCGTCCTGGCGCGCGAGGCAGCCCATCAGGGCATCGAGCGCGGCGCGCGTCCGCTGCGCCAGCGCGGCATCGGGGACGCAGCGCGCGCGGTCGTAGCCGGCGAGCGCCCGGCGCGCGCGGTGGTGCAGGATGCGGACGCTCTCCTCGCTCGCGCCGAGCGCCGCGGCGACCTCGCGGGCCGAGTAATCGAGCACGTCGCGCAGGACGACGACCGCGCGCTGGCGCGGCGTGAGCGCCTCGAGCGCGAGCAGGAAGGCGAACGACACGCTCTCGCGCAGCCCATAGCGTGACTCGGGCCCCTCGCTCGCGTCGTCGGCGCGGTTCTCCGCGACGTCCGCCTCATCGCCGCTCTCGACGGGCGCGGGCAGCCACGCGCCGGGATAGCCGCGACGCCGGCGGCGGCGCAGGGCGTCGACCGCGAGGTTGGTCGCGACCCGCGCGAGCCAGGGTCGCAGCGGCGCGCCGAGGTCCGCTGGCGGCCCCGCGAGGAAGCGCGCGAACGCCTCCTGGACGACGTCGTCCGCCTCCGCGGCGTCGCCGGTGATGCGGTACGCGAGCCGCCACAGGTAGCGCCGGTGCGCGCGGTAGAGCGCATCGAGCTCGTCCCGGCCCTCGGTCTCGCGCGACACGCGTGATCTTGGCGCAAGCATCCTGGATGGTCCACGCCGGGCGGGGGCCGCGCGTTACGGCGTTGCGAGACGCGGCTTCGACACGCCGGGCGCGACGTGGAAAGAAGGCGAGCGGATGAAGGTGCTCGTCATCGGCGGGACCGGGCCGACCGGGGTCCCGATCGTCCGGCGCCTGGTCGACCGCGGCCACGCCGTCACGATCCTGCACCGTGGCACGCACGAGCGGGCCGAGACGCCGCCCGACGTGGTGCACCTGCACGCCGACCCGTTCGACGAGGCGTCGCTGCGCGAGGCGCTCGGCGGCGCCACCTGGGACGTGATCGCGGCGATGTACGGGCGGCTGCGGCGCGTCGCCGAGATCACCGCGGGCCGCTGCGGGCACTTCGTCTCGGTCGGCGGCGTGCCGGCCTACCGCGGCTGGACCGACCCCTGGCAGCACGACCCGCCGGGCCTGCCCGTGCCGGTCGCGGAGGACGCCCGCCTGGTCGACGACCGCGCGGTCGACGAGAAGGCGTACCGCATCGTCCGTACCGAGCGTGCGGTGTTCGCGGCGCACCCGAAGGCGGCGCACTTCCGCTATCCGTATCTCTACGGGCCGTACCAGCCTGCGCCGCGCGAGTGGTGCGTCGTGCGCAGGATCCTCGACGGGCGTCGCCGGATCGTCGTCGCCGACGACGGCCTCACCCTGCACCAGCACTGCTACACCGAGAACGCCGCCGCGGCCGTCGTGCGCGCGATCGAGCACCCGGAGATCTCGGCGGGCACCGTCTTCAACGTCGGCGACGAGGAGGTGCTCACGGTCGGGCAGGTGGTCGAGCTCTGTGCGCGTGCCCTCGGCGCGAAGCTCGACGTCGTCTCGATGCCGTACGATCTGGCGGTGCCCGCGTGGCCGCTCGTCGCGCAGCCGCTGCCCACGCATCGCGTGCTCGACCTGTCCCGCCTGCACGCCAAGCTCGGCCACCGCGACGTCGTGCCGGCGCGGGAGGCGGTGACGCGCACCGCGCGCTGGCTCGCCGAGAACCCGCCTGCGCGCGGCGGCATCGAGGAGCAGGTCCTCACCGACCCGTTCGACTACGCCGCCGAGGACGCGCTCGTCGACTCGTGGCTCGCGGCGCGCGCGTCCGTCGCCGTCCCCGAGTTCGCCGTGCGCCCCGGCTGGGGTCTCGCGTACAGCGGCCCCCGGGGCCGGCGCCGGAGCCACGAGGAGTTCGCCGAATGAAGGAGCCCAGCGGACCGCTCGCCGGGGTCAAGGTGCTCGACCTGTCGATCGCGCTGACCGGCCCGTACGCGGCGGCGCTGCTCGCCGACCAGGGTGCCGAGGTGGTCAAGGTCGAGCGCCCGGGGATCGGCGACATCGCGCGCTGGGTCGGCGTCGCGGTGAACGGCATGAGCGCGCTGTACCTGGTCTGCAACCGCGGCAAGCGCTCGATCGCCGTCGACCTGACGAAGCCCGAGGGCGCCGACCTCGTGCGCCGCCTCGCCGCGCGCGCCGACGTCGTCGTGCAAAACTTCCGTCCGGGCGTGATGGAGCGGCTCGGCCTCGGCTACGAGGACGTGCGGGCGCTGAACCCGGACGTCGTCTACTGCTCGCTGTCCGGCTTCGGGGCCGAGGGCCCGTACCGCGATCGCAGCGCCTACGACACGGTGATCCAGGCCTACGGCGGCTTCGCCGCGAGCCAGGCGGATCCCGCGGACGGCGTGCCCGTGTTCCTGCGCCAGACGGCCGCCGACAAGGTCACCGCTCTGTTCGCGAGCCAGGCGATCACCGCGGCGCTGCTCGCGCGCGAGCGCGGCCGCGGCGGACAGCACGTGCAGCTGTCGATGACGGACGCCGTCGTGTCGTTCCTGTGGGCCGACGCCGCGGGCAACGAGGTGCTGCTCGAATCCGACCGCTCGCAGCACTCGAGCTTCGTCGCGGGCTTTCGGCCGTTCCGCTTCGCCGACGGCTGGGGCATCGTGACGCCGACCTCGGACGCGGACTTCGCCGGCATGTGCCGCGCGCTCGAGGTCGACGGCTGGGACGACCCGCGGGTCGCGACCATCGCGGAGCGCATCAAGCACCGCGACGTGCTCGAGCCGATCATCGACCTCTGCTACGCGAAGGCCGCGAACCTGACGATGGCCGAGGCGACCGAGCGCTTCGACGCGCAGCGCGTGCCGTTCGCGATGATCCTGACGCCCGACGAGCTGACGCGCGACCCGCACGCGGTCGCGATCGGGCTGTTCGAGCTGCGCGACCACCCGCTCGTCGGCCGCACGCGCCTGCCGCGCCACCCGGCGCGCTTCGGCGGCACGCCGGCCGCGCTCGGCGGCAGCTCGCCCGGCCTCGGCGAGCACACCGACGAGGTGCTGCACGAGCTCGGCATGGGCGAGCGCATCGCGGAGCTGCGCTCGTCCGGCGTGGTCGCCTAGGCGCTCGCCGGAGCGCGTCGGCGTCGGCGCGGCGTCCCGACGGCCCTCGTCACGGCGCGACCATCTGCACGAGCTCCGCCAGGTGGCCCTCGGGGTCGGTGGCGAAGGCGACGCGGATGCCGAGCTGCGGCATGTCGCGGATCGGATCGTGCACCGCGCCGCCCGCGGCGCACACGCGCTCGAGCAGCGCGGGCAGGTCGTCGGTGACGAAGCCCAGGATCAGCTCGCCCGCGGGCGACGGGCCGCGGCCGACGTAGCGGAGCAGGATCAGCGAGCCCCAGGCCGCGCTCGGGTCCGGGGAGAGCACGATCTCGTCGATCTCCTCGGCGCCGATCGTCTCG
>JBFMAS010000225.1:0-6856 GCA_040755575.1 Thermodesulfobacteriota bacterium | reverse complement strand
GGGTGAGGACGTCGCACCGGCGCGCGGATTCTTCGAGAAGGTCCGGGAGAAGTTTGGCTGAGACGCGCACGCTGCGCGAGGTCGGCGAGCACCCGTTCCTGCGGGAGCTCTGCGAGAGGCTTCGCGCGCGCGCCGCGGGGCGCCGGCGCGGCGGCGCGCCGCCCCCGCTGGTGGGTCCCGGTGACGACTGCGCGGTGCTGCCACGCCTCGACGTGCCGCTCGCCGTCACCACCGACGTGCTGGTCGACGGAGTCCACTTCCGCAGCGCCTGGCTCCGTCCCGCCGAGATCGGCCGCCGGGCGATCGCCGTCAACCTGAGCGATCTCGCCGCCATGGGCGCGACGCCCGCGTACACCCTGGTCTCCGTCACCGCGCCGCCCGAGCTGCTCGCCCGCGACCTCGACGCGCTGCTCGACGCCGGCGCGGCGGCGAGCGAGGAGGCGGGCGCGCTCCTGGTCGGCGGCAACCTGTCGTCGGCCTCCGCGCTCGCCGTGACGGTGACCGCGCTCGGCACGGTCGAGGGTCCGTGCTTGACGCGCGCGGGCGCGCGGCCCGGCGACCACCTGGTCGTCACCGGCACGCTGGGCGGCGCCGCGGCCGCGGTGGCGGCATGGTCGGCGGGACGCGAGCCCGAGCCGGCGATCCGTGCCCGCTTCGCGGCCCCCGAGCCGCGCGTCGCCGCGGGGCGCGTCCTCGCCGGCGCGGGCGCGCACGCGGCGATCGACGTGAGCGACGGCCTGCTCGCGGATCTCGGCCACCTCTGCACCGCGAGCGGGGTCGGCGCGGTCGTCGAGCGCGCGGCCCTGCCCCGCCTGCCCGAGGTCGCGGCCCGGGACGCGCGCGGCGAGGAGCTCGCCGCCACCGGCGGCGAGGACTACGAGCTGCTGTTCGCGTGCCCGGACGCGACGGTGCGCCGGCTCGACGAGCTCGCCGCGGCGGCCGGCGTCGCGCTGACCGTGATCGGCCGCTTCACCGAGGCCGCAGACGGCATCGTGCTGCGCGATGCCGACGGCCGCACGCGCCGCCCGGACGGCATCGCGGCCGGCTTCGACCACTTCGGGAGGCACGCGTGACGCCCAGCCAGCTGCGCGACATCCTCGCGCGCGTCGCGAGCGGCGCCCTGGATCCCGACGGGGCGCTGGAGGCGATCAAGCACCTGCCCTTCGAGGACCTGGGCTTCGCGCGCGTCGACCACCACCGTCACCTCCGGGTCGGCTTTCCGGAGGTGATCTTCGGCCAGGGCAAGACCGCCGAGCAGGTCGCCGGCATCGCGCAGCGCCTGCGCGACGCGGGGCACAACGTGCTCGTGACGCGCCTCGACGCCGCCACGGCGAGCGAGGTGCGCGAGCGCATAGACGGGCTCGACTACGATCCCGTGTCGCGCACCGCGGTCGTGACCGTCGAGCGCACGCCGGTCGAGACGCGCGGCCCGGTCCTGGTGATCGCCGCGGGAACGACCGACATCCCGGTCGCCGAGGAGGCGATGCGCACGCTCGAGGCGTTCGGCAACCCGGCCGAGCGCCTCTACGACGTCGGCATCTCCGGGCTGCACCGCCTGCTCGCGAGCAAGGAGCAGCTCGTGCGCGCCTCGGTGCTGATCGTCGTCGCCGGCATGGAGGGCGCGCTGCCGAGCGTCGTCGCGGGGCTCGTCGGCCGGCCCGTGATCGGCGTCCCGACCAGCGTCGGCTACGGCGCGGCGTTCGGCGGGCTGTCGGCGCTGCTCGGGATGCTGAACTCCTGCGCGGCCGGCCTGACGGTGGTCAACATCGACAACGGCTTCGGCGCGGCCGTGGCGGCGTCGCTGATCAACCGGCGCTGACCCCGCCCGGCCGGGCGAACGCCGGGCCTACGCAGCGCGGCGAGCGGGACGTTCGGCGGGCTGCGCCGACAGCAGCTCCAGCAGCGCGCGCTCGCAGCGACGCAAGGCGAGCGTGCCGCACGACGCGAGCCGATCGACGGTCGGCGCCGGCGCGGGAATGACCCGACCCTGCTCGAAGCCCGCGACCACGGCGGGCGCGACGTACGATGCGCGGCAGACGGCGGGCGTGTTGCCGAGATGCGCCGCCGCCTGCTTGATCGCCGCGACCAGCTTTCGGCGGCGCGCCGTTTGGCTCTCGCCCGCCGCGAGGCCGGCGTTGGCCAGCGCGCACGCGCACATCAGCGTCCCGGCCCACGTGCGGAAGTCCTTCGCGCTGAAGCGCTTGCCCATGACGTCCTTGAGGTAGGCGTTGATGTGCGAGCGCCGCACCTCGGTGATGGTGCCGTCCTCGGCGACGAACTTGAACACCTGCCGCCCGGGCAGCTCGAGCAGGCGCTCGACGATCCGCGCGACGCGCGCGTCGCGCAGCTCGCGCTGCTGCACCTTGCCTGCCTTGCCGGGAAACTCGAAGCGCACCGTCGCGCCGCGAACGCCGACGTGCTTCCGGCGCAGCGTCGCGAGGCCGAAGCTGCCGTTGCTCTGCGCGTACTCCTCGCTGCCGGGCCGGAAGAACGCCGTCGACAGGATGCGGACGAGGCAGGCGAGCACCGTCCTCTGACCGAGGCCGGGCTCGCGCAGGTCGCGGGCGACCGCACGGCGCAGCCGCGGCAGCGCGCGTCCGAACTCGACCATGCGCGCGAACTTGCGCTCCTCGCGACGTCGCACGTGCGCCGGGTGATAGACGTACTGCCAGCGCCCGGCGGCGTCGCGGCCGACCGCCTGCACCCGCGCGCTCGGCGAAGGATGGATCGCGACGAGCGACCAGGCGGGCGGCAAGCGGAGATCCTCGACCCGGGCGCGCTCCCGCCCGCGCAGCTTCGTGCCGTTGCGCGCGACGTAGCGGAAGCCCGAGCGCTGCGTGCCGAGGCGCCGGATGCCGTCCTGCTGCAGCCGCTCGACGATCGTCATGGTGGTGTCGCACACGGCACGATCCGTGCCGCCGTCCCGGCCGCGGGAATCCGTCGCGCGGAAGTGCGTCGCTTGAAAGCGTTACACGGCGTCGCCGACCGATTTGCCGCGCGTCGCGCCCACGAGCCGCAGCGCGCTTTCGACCACGTCGTGCGCCGACAGGCCGAGCGCGCGCAGCACGTCGTCCGGGGTGCGGCAGGACTTCGGTATGCAACGCACGAGGAGCTGCTCGACCCGCGCCGGCACGCCGTGCGCGGCGATCGCGTCCGCGACGGCGGAGCCGAAGCTTCCGCCGTAATCGTCGGCGACGGTCAGCACGCGGCCCGCGTGCTCGTCCGCGAGCGCCGCGACGGCGCGCCCGTCGAACGGCAGGCTGTAGAGGTCGAGCAGCGTCGCCTCGATGCCGCGCGCGGCGAGCTCGTCGCAGGCGCGGCGCGCCTCGTGCACGAGGTAGCCGCTCGCGACCAGCAGCAGGTCGCGGCCGCGGCGCAGGACCGCGTGGCCGCCGAGCTCGAAGCGCGCCTGCGCGCCGTAGCCGTAGAGGAACGGCACGTCGGGCCGGAAGTAGCGCAGGTAGCAGGCGCCCTCGTGCGCGGCCATGGCGAGCGTCAGCGCGTACGCGGCGTAGCCGTCGGCGGGGTTCAGGACGTACATCGTCGACCGCCCGTCGCGGCCGCGTACCTCCGAGTACGCGCGGAAGAAGGCGACGTCCGCGAGCGCCATCTGGCTCGGGCCGTCCGCCGCGAGGCTCACGCCGGTGTGCGAGCCCATGATCTTCAGGTTGCAGCCGGTGATCAGCGCCATCTCGAGCTGGTCGTAGGCGCGGGTCACGAACTTGCCGAAGCTCGATGCGAAGGGAACCTTGCCCGCGACGGCCAGCCCCGCCGCCGCGGAGATCATGTTCTGCTCCGCGATCCGGCACTCGAAGAAGCGCGGCGCGAGCTGCGGGTCGGACGCGAAGTCCTCGGCGTAGGTCGAGTTCTTGACGTCGCCGTCGAGCGCGACGACGCGCTTGTCGGCGTGCCCGAGCACGCGCAGCGCGATGCCGTACGCGCGCCGTGGCGCGAGCTTCCTCTTCTCGAGGGCGCTCTCGAGGCCGAAGCGGCGCAGCGCCTCGTCGAGCGGCGGCAACGTGACGGCGGGCTCGACGACGGGCGCCGGCTCGTCCGGCGCGGCCGGGATCTCGAGCACGCCCTCCGACCAGCGCGCGCCGACGTCGCGGGCCGTCGCGTCGAGCTCCGCGAAGGCGCGCTCGCGCTGCTCGGACGACAGCGGCTTGCCGTGGTGGCCCGCGCCCTGCGCGCTCGGGAAGCCCCACCCTTTCACCGTGCGCGCGACCACCGCGAGCGGCGGCGCGCCGCCGCCGCTGCGCTCCGCGTGCTCGCGCAGCACGTCGCGGATCGCTTGCGGATCGTGCCCGTCGATCGTCCGGACGTCGTAGCCGGTCGCCGCGAGCTTCGCGGCCGTCGTCTCGGCCGACTGCTGTCGGCTGACGGCGTCCGACTGCCCGAACCGGTTGCAGTTGAAGATCGGGCACACCGCGCTCAGCGCCTCGTCGACCAGGAAGTCGAGCGCCTCCCAGATCTGCCCCTCGCGGCTCTCGCCGTCTCCCATCAAGCAGAAGATCCTCTTCGATGAGCGATCGAGGCGCGCGGCGAGGGCGAGGCCCGCCGCGACCGACAGGCCCTGGCCGAGCGATCCCGTCGCGGCGGGGAAGAACGGGAAGCCCTCCGCCGGGTTCGGGTGGCCGTCGATCTCGCTGTCGATCTCGCGCAGCCTGAGCGCGTCGTCGCGCGTCATGCGGCGGCGGCGGTCGCGGCCGATCGCGATGCCGAGGTCCGCGGCCGCCGCGTAGACGATCGGGCACGCGTGGCCTTCGGACAGCACCAGGCGGTCCGCGCTGGCCGCGTCGGGCGTCGCGGGGTCGTAGCGCATGTGCGCGTACATCAGCACCGTGACGAGGTGCGCGAGGCTCGCAGCCGACGTCGGATGGCCGCTGCCCGCAGCCGTCGTCATGTCGATCGACAGGCGAACGAGCTCGATCGCCTTCGCGTGCGTGGCTTCCTGGAACGACGCCATGGTGTCTCCCGCCCGAGCTGCTGCGCCGGTAGGGGCAGCAAGGCACGTGCCCGCGCGCGTGCTCGTGCGAGCACGCCTGCACGCCGCGCGCGCCGGCCTCGCCAGGAGAAGCGTGAAACTTCTACGAGCCGCGCTTCAGAAGATGCCGAGGGCGAGGCCCGCGGCGATCGTCTCGCCGAGCTCCTCGCAGCGCGCGACGTCCTCGTCGCGCACCTCGCCCCGCACGACGAGCGGCTCCGCCACCCGGCGCAGCGGATAGCCGCGCGCGATGCGCTCGATGCTGGTCACCGCACCCGTGCCGTCGTTGCCGGCCTTGACGAACACCGCATAGGGCAGGCCGTTCACCTTGCCCTGCGCGGGGTAGAAGGTGCGGTCGAAGAAGTCCTTCAGCGCGCCCGACATGTAGCCGAAGTTCTCCGGCGTGCCGAACAGGACCGCGTTCGCCCACAGCAGGTCTTCGACGCCGGCCTCGAGCGCGCGCACGGCGCGCACCTCGACCGAGGGCTCGCGCTGCGCGCCGCGCACGACCGCGTCGGCCATGCGCTGCGCGCCGCCGCCCTGCGAGTGGAAGACGACGAGGAGCCGCTTCTGCTCCCGCTCCATCGCGCCGAGTATGCCACCCCGGAGACCGCGATGCGCGGCGTCCGGGGCACGAGCTCACGGGATGCGCGCGGAGAACCGACCGTCACGCCGGCTGCCGATGACGGGCAGCCCCGCGACGTTGCGGCTGATCGACGATGCCGCGAAGTCGGCGCCCCAGCACCTGCCGGTGTCCGTCTCGTGCAGCTGGACGACGATCCCCTGCGCGCCGTGGAGGGGCAGGAAGGGCGCGTCGAGCAGCGGCCCGTCGCCACGCGCCAGGATGCGACGCGCGCCCGGCGAGCTGGTCAGCGTCAGGCTCGTCAAGCCGCCCCGCGGGTCGAACAGCTTGTAGCCCTTCGAGATCGAGCGCCAGCACGGGCGGTCGGCGCCCGCGCAGGCCGGCGCTTCCGGCGCGGCGACGTCGAGCGCGAGCGACGTCGCATAGAGGCAGAGCTGGTAGAGGCCGTCGCCCGCGGGATCCGGGAACGCCTCGGCCGCGGGCTCGCCCGCCCAGCGCCAGAACAGCGTGTCCTCGTTGATGCCGCCGGGAGGATGCTTGCGCAGCCGCAGGACGGAGCTCGTCGCCGGGACGCAGTCGAGCGGCTCGGCGGGACACTGCGCCAGCGTGCGGCAGCGGCCCGAGTCCTCGCAGGTCCACTCGGTCGAGAAGACGTCGTCGTCCAGGTTCTCGTCGTTCTCGACGATGGTGGGGTCCCAGGCGTCGTAGGCCACGACCTTGCCGTCGGCGGAGATCGTCGGGTTCTCGGAGCAGCCCTCCGGCTCCCAGCGGTCCGCCGTCACCGACAGGCGGCGCAGGCGCCCACCCAGCCGATCGAACAGGTAGACGCGCGTGCCGACCGACTCGACGTTCGCCGGCACGAGCCGCATCGAGCCGCTCGAGAAGACGACGAAGCGCCCGTCGCCCGAGATCGACGGCATGTGGTTGTTGCCGTAGTGACAGGACGAGGCGAACGGCGTCGCGTTGCAGTAGTGCAGGTCGGGGTCCTGCACCCCGGCGACCGTCGTCGTCCCCGTCGTGCGGTCGAGCACGTAGACGTGTCCGGGGCGCACGAGCTCCGCGACCAGGTTCCAGGCGTGGCTCTCGAAGGCGACGAAGCGGCCGTCGTCCGACAGGGACGGGCGCCTCGAGTCCTCGTTCGGCGGCTGCAGCGGGTGGTTGAGGGCTCGGCTGACGAGCTCGTTCACCCCGGTCGCGAGGTCGCGCACGTAGACCCGCTGCGGAAGCTCCCAGGGGAACGGTGGAGGCAGGGGGCCGGTCGGCTCGACGTCCGTCGAGTACGTGCTGAA
>JBFMAS010000224.1:0-5952 GCA_040755575.1 Thermodesulfobacteriota bacterium | reverse complement strand
ATCGAGCTCGAGCCGCTCGACCGCTCGCACGTGCGCCGCCTGCTCGCCGGGCTGTTCGCGCACGGCGAGCTGCCGCGCGCGCTGCGCGAGCGCCTCGAGAGCAACGCGGCGGGCAGCCCGCTGTTCCTCGAGGAGGTCGTGCGAACGCTCGTCGAGCAGGGCGTGCTCGAGACCGTGGGCGACAGGCTGCAGGCCACCGCCGCGCTCGAGACCGTCACCGTCCCCGGCACGGTGCAGGAGGTCATCCTGTCGCGCGTCGACCGCCTCGACCCGGTCGCGAAGCAGATCCTGCAGCTCGCGGCCGTCGTCGGGCGCGGCTTCTCGAACCGCCTGCTGCTGCGCGTCGCCCGGGATCCCGCCGGCGTGCCGGAGGCGCTGCGGAGGCTGCTCGACGCGCAGCTCCTGGTCGAGCGGACGCGCGAGGGCCGCAGCGAGCTCGTTGTCAAGCACCCGATGATCCAGGAGGTCGCGTACGACGCGATCCTCGAGACCCGCCGCGAGGAGCTGCACCGGTCGGTCGCGGCGGCGATCGAGGCCGACGGCGACGCGAGCGACGCGGCCCGGCACGGTCTGCTCGCGTACCACTGGGGCCGCGGCCGCGACGTCGAGCGCGCGGAGGAGCACCTGCTGCTCGCCGGCGACGACGCGGCGCGCGCGTCCGCGTCCGCCGAGGCGGTGTACTTCTTCGAGGAGGCGTCGCGCCTCTACCTCGAGCGCCACGGCGACGGCGGCGACCCGGCCAAGCGCATCGCGCTCGAGAAGAAGCTCGCGACGGCCTACTTCTACCGCGGGCGCCTGGTCGAGGCGGGCGAGCAGTTCAACCGCGCGCTCGGCCGTCTCGGCGTCCACGTGCCGCGCGGGCGCGGCGACCTCAACCTGAGCCTGGTGCGCTCGCTGCTCGCCTCGCTGCCGCCGCTCTACCTACCGGTCGGCCGGCGGCGGCCGCCCGCGAGCGCGCACGACCTCGAGGTGCTCGAGCTGATGCTCGATCGCGCTCGCGCCCAGACGACCGGCGACCCGACGCGCTTCGTCGTCGACACGCTCGAGGCGCTGCGCCGCCTGACGCGCCTCGATCCGGCGACCGTGCCGGGCGCGTGCTCGCTGTTCGCGAGCACGGCCGGGCTGTTCGCGTACAGCGGCCTGTCGTTCGACGTGAGCGCCCGCTTCCTGCGCCTGGCCGAGCGCTACCTGAACGCCGACGATCCGACCGAGGTGCTGGTGTTCCAGATGATGCGCTTCACGCACGCGTTCCTCGCGGGCGACTGGTCGCGCGAGCTCGAGATCGACCCGGCGCTGCTCGAGGGCGGCGTCGCGCGCGGCCAGCTCTGGGACGTCGCGACGCATCTCGGGCTCGAGGGGACGAAGCTGGTCGTCCAGGGACGCTTCGCCGAGGCCGAGGAGCGCGTCGCGCGCATCGCGGCGATCGAGCAGCGCTACGACTACGACCTCGCGAGCTCGAACCGGCACAGCGTGTGCGCGTCGCTCCTGCTCGAGCAGCGCCGCCTGGTCGACGCGCTGCGTGCGGCCGACACGTACGTCGTCGAGCACGACGAGCCGCTGCTCAACGTGATCGCGCTCGGCATCAGGGCGAAGGTCGAGGTGTTGCTCGACGACCTCGCGTCGGCGGGCGAGACGCTCGCGGCGGCGGACGCGCTCGTCGCGCGCCTCGGCCGCATCCCGCCGCTGCACCGCGCGCACTGCGCGCGGTCGCGGCTGCTGCTCGAGCTGGCGCGCGCGGAAGAGCTGTCCGCGGCGAGGCGCGAGCGCACGCTCGCCGATGCGAAGCGGAGCGCACGCAGCGCGGTGCGCCTCGCGCTGCGCGTCGCCTGGCTCCAGCCCGAGGTGTTCCGCAACGCGGGAAGCTGCTGCTGGCTCGCGGAGCAGCATCGTCAGGCGCTGCG
Organism: Thermodesulfobacteriota bacterium; assembly: GCA_040755575.1. GTDB lineage: Bacteria > Desulfobacterota > Binatia > UBA12015 > UBA12015 > DATCMB01. Next base: position 4,051 of record JBFMAS010000224.1, on the reverse strand, counting down.
CTGGTGGGAGCGCTCGCTCGAGGCGGCGGACCGGCTCGGAGCAGGCGCCGAGCACGCGCGCACGCAGGTCGAGATCGGGCAGCGCCTGCTCGCGGCGGGGCGCGCCGGCGAGACGGTCGGCGGGCGCAGCGCGCGCCAGCACCTGGTCGACGCGCGACGCCACTTCGAGAGCCTGGGGCTCGCGCAGGAGCTGGCGACGGTCGGCAGCGCCGCATGAAGGGACGCTCGGCGCTCGCGTGCACGCTGCTGTCGGCGGCGTGCTACGGGCTCGCCTTCCCGCCCGTCGGCTGGCATCTCGTCGCCTGGGTGACGCTCGCGCCGTTCCTCCTGGCGCTGCGGGGCGCCGGCGTCGGGCGCGCCGTCGGCCTGGGCACGGTGTGGGGCATCGTCGCCGCGTACTCGGTCGGGACGTGGATGCCGGTCGCGGTGACGCGCTACTACGCGCAGCCCGTGACGATCGGCGTCGCGTTCTTCGTGCTGTGCGCGCTGATCACGGTCGTGCCGTACACCGTCGCGTTCGCGCTCCTCTACCGGCGCGTCGCGCGCTTCGGCGGCCCGACCGGGGTGCTGCTCGCCGCCGCTGCGTGGACGTCGTCCGAGCTGCTGCGCGCCGTGTCGCCGGCCGGAAACCCGTGGTCGCTCGTCGGCTACGCGCAGGTACCGGTGCTGCCGGTCGTGCAGGTCGCCGAGCTGACCGGCGTGTTCGGCGTCTGCTTCGCGGTCGCGGCGGTGAATGCGGCGCTCGCCGCGCTGCTCGACGCGCGGCGCGAGCCCGACCCGTGGGTGCGCGAGGCGGAGCGGCCGCGAGCACTGCGCGGCCTGCTCGCCGCGACGGCCGTCGTCGCGCTCGTGCTGCTCTACGGCGCGGTCCGGCTGCGCGGCCCGACGGACGACGCGCCCGCCGCCGAGCCGGTGCCCGTCGCCGTCGTGCAGGGCGACCTCGACCTCGGCGCGCAGTGGCGGCCCGAGCTCTACGGCGAGAACCTGGAGGCCTACCTGCGCTTGACGGACGCGACGCTCGAGCGTCGTCGCGCGCGGCTCGTCGTCTGGCCCGAGAACGCGCTCACCTTCTTCGTCGAGGACGAGCCCGGCTACCGCCGCGCGATCGCGAGCGTGCTCGCCGCGCACGACGCCGATCTCCTCACGGGCGGACCGCGCACGGCTCCCGGCGCGACGCGCCGCGAGCCGCGCTACCTGAACGCCGCCTTCGTCGTCACACCGCGAGGCGACGTGCGCGCGGTGTACGAGAAGCAGCACCTGGTGCCGTTCGCCGAGTACTTCCCGGTTCGTGCGCTCGACACCCTGCGCCGGCGCTTCGGGCGGGTGCGCGAGTTCAGCGTCGGCTCGCAGCACGACCCGCTGCCGACGGTCGCCGGCGCGGCGGGCGTCCTGATCTGCAACGAGGCGCTGTACGGCGACGTGGCGCGCGACCGCGTGCGCCGCGGCGCCGAGCTGCTGGTCAACCTGAGCAACGACGGCTGGGTCGGCGAGGCGCGCTACGCCGCCATCGTCTTCGAGATGTCGCGCCTGCGCGCGGTCGAGACGGGCCGCTGGCTCGTGCGCTCCTCGACCTCGGGTCCGTCGGCGGTGATCGACCCACGCGGCCGCGTCGTCGCGTACGCGGCGCTCGACGAGCAGGCGGTGCTCGAGGCGGACGTCGTGCCGCTGCGCGGGCTCACGCCGTACGCGCGCTTCGGCGACGTCTTCGGCTGGGCGTGCACGGCGGCCGCGCTCGCCGCGGCGGTGCGCCGTGCCTGAGCCGCGCGTCGCGCTCGCGCGCCTCGCCGAGCGCCTCACGGCGGCCGGTGCGGCGCTCAGCGTGCGCATCGCGGACGCCGAGCCGCTGTCGATCGGGCCGCCGCCGCCGCGCGCGTTCGTCACCTTCCACGGCGAGGCGCCGCTCGCCGCGCTCGAGCGCGGCGACCACCTCGCGCTCGCCGAGGCGTACCTCGCCGGCGAGATCGACGTGGAGGGCTCGCTGCTCGAGGTGATGAAGGTCACCGAGCACCTGAGCCTCGACGCGACGCTGCTCGACCGCCTGCGCCTCGGCCTGCGGCTCGTGCTGCGCGACCGCCTCGCCTACGACCGCGAGTCGATCGCCTTCCACTACGACCGGCCGGCGGAGTTCTTCCTGCCCTGGCTCGACCGCTGGCGCTGCTACTCGCACGGCCTCTACGCGCGCCCCGACGAGCCGATCGCCGACGCGATGGCGCGCAAGATGCAGGCTGCGATCGACGCACTCGGGCTCGCGCCGGGCATGGAGGTGCTCGACATGGGCGGCGGCTGGGGCTGCTTCGTCGAGTACGCGGGCCGCCAGGGGATCCGCGTGCGCTCGATCACCATCTCGCAGGCACAGCACCGCTTCGTGAGCGGGCTCATCGAGCGGCTGCGGCTGCCGTGCACGAGCGAGCTCGTCAACCTGCGGGTGTTCCGCCCCGAGCGCCCGCTCGACGGCGCGGTGTTCATGGGGACGCTCGAGCACAACCCGGAGTACGACCGCGTCGCGGCGTTCCTCGCCCGCGAGCTCGCGCCGCACGCGCGCATCTGGGCCGACTTCTGCGCGCAGCGCTCGGACTTCACCATCGGCCGCTTCATGAAGCGCCACATCTGGCCGGGGCCGATCACCTACGTGAACCCGGCGCGCCTCGTGCGCGCGCTGCTCCGTCACGGCTTCAACGTCCACGAGCTGCGCGACGACACGCTGAGCTACGCCTGCACGGTGCGCGACTGGGGCGACGCTCTGGAAGCAAACCGCGCACGGCTCGCGCGCGACTTCGGCGAGCCGGCGGTGCGCGCCTTCCTGCTCTTCCTGCGCGGCTCGCTGCACTTCCTCGCGGCGAACCGCACCCAGGCGTATCACCTGGTCGCGGGACGCGAGGCCGCGACGCTGCCGAGCGGCGCGGCCTCCGTGGACCTCGTGCCACGCTCGTAGTACACCACGTCGCCCGCCGCCGGCACGACGCGGCAGGCGCGCAGCGACTCCACCAGCGCACGGATGATCGAACGCCGGTCCGCGCGGTAGCGCTCGCCGAGCAGAGGCCGCACGCGCGCCGCGGCGGCGCGCAGGCGGTAGTGCGGCAGCCCGGGGAAGAGGTGGTGCACGACGTGGCAGCCGGCGTCGTGGTGCACGCGCTCGAGCAAGCCGTAGCGGCGGTCGACCGTCGACAGCGCGCCGTCGACGAAGCTCCACGCGTCGCCGCGGTACCAGGGCACGCGCGGGTCCGTGTGGTGCAGGTACGTGACGAGGTCGATCCACACGACGAAGACCACGTACGGCCCGACGTACCAGCGCAGGAGCGCGCCCGGTCCGGCGAGCAGCGCGAAGGCGAGCAGCGCGAGCGCGAACACGCCGCACAGGGCGACGCTCGCCGCGACCCGCCGGCGCTCGCGCGCCGTGAACAGCGGGCTCGAGGGGCGGAAGTGCGAGCCCCTCCGGTACGGCGAGCGGCGCGCGAGGTAGAACGGGAACGCGACCAGCGGCAGGTGGAAGCGCAGCAGCCGCACGTACCACGGCAGCGCGTCGGCCTGCGCCGCCGTCAGCGGATGCCAGGTCTCGTCGCGCTCGACGTCGCCGACGTGGCGGTGGTGGATGCGGTGGCTCGCGCGCCACGCGAAGTACGGCACCAGCAGCGGCGTGTGCGTCAGGTGGCCGACCAGCGTGTTGACCCGGCGGTGCCGCGAGAACGAGCCGTGCCCGCAGTCGTGGCCGAGCACGAACAGCGCCCACAGCATCGTGCCCTGCGCGAGCCAGAGCGCGGGAGCGAGCCAGAGCGGCGCGTGCCACGCGAGCGCGTACAGCCCCGCCAGCACCGCGAGGTCGAGCGCGAGGTACGACAGCGAGCGCGCCGTCGACGGCACGAGCCAGCGCGCCGGGACGGCGGCGCGCAGCTCGCGGAGGTCGCTCCGGGACACCGTCCGCCCCCTGGAGCTAGCCCAACTTCCGCAGCTCTGCACCAGAAAATAAAGTTCGGGCGGCTGGGTGACCCGTAAATCCTAGAGTTTCGGGTGAGAGAAGGCGGAAACGCGATGTAGTGCCGACTTTTCGCTCTTG
>JBFMAS010000223.1:0-7321 GCA_040755575.1 Thermodesulfobacteriota bacterium | reverse complement strand
GACGACCGGCTGCGGCTCGCGGTGGCGCTGGCGATCGGCGCGGGCGCCACGCTGCTCGCGCTCGACCGTGGTGCGACGCCGGCGACGATGCTCCTGCTCGTCGCGGGCCTCGTGACGGGCGTCCCGGCGCTGCACCGGCTGCTGCCGGCCGGCACGCTGCGCGCCGCGGCGGGACAGCCGGCGGCGATCGCCGTGATGGGGCTTCTCGGCCTCGCGTTCTTCGCCGCGGAGGCGTTCCTGCCGCTCACCCTGACCGACGTGCGCGGGCAGCCTGCGACCGTCGCCGGCTTGCCGCTGACGCTCGGCACGCTGACCTGGACAGCCGGCGCCTGGCTGCAGGCGCGCGAGGCGCCGCGCCGCAACCGGCGCGAGCTGGTGGGCGCGGGCGTCGTGCTGCTGGCGCTCGGCATCGCCGGGACGGCATCCGTCCTGTCGCCGCAGGTGCCGCTCGTCGTCGTGACGCTCGCCTGGGGCGTCGCCGCGCTCGGCATGGGGCTCGCGTACTCGACCAGCGCGCTCGCGATCCTCGAGACCGCGCCCGCCGGACGCGAGGGCGAGTCGTCGGCGGCGCTGCAGCTCTCGATCACGCTCGGCACGGCGCTCGGCACCGGGCTTGGCGGCGCGCTGCTCGCGACGCTGACGGCGGCGGCGTGGCCGCTCCGGGGTGCGATCGCGGCGGTCGACGCGGCCACGCTCGCCGCGCTGGCGCTGGCGCTGCTCGTCACGCGGCGGCTGCCCGGACGGCCGGCCGATCGGGCGTCGCGCCCCGTGTGAAGCGCGGCGCGGCTCGCGCGGGGCGGTGGACGACGGGCCCGTCAGCGGAGCTCGCCGCGGGCCCGCCGTCCGCTGCGATCACTCCAGCAGGTCGGCCGGCCTGGCGAGGAACGCTCGGCTCGCCGATCCCACCGAGCACAGCTCGCGGCAGACCTCGGCGCCGGCGGTGCACTCCGCGATGCCGGCCCGCAGGCCCGCTGCGCAGCCGCCGAGGCAGTCGCCCAGGCCGCGCAGGTGCTCGACCAGGCAGCGCAACGGATCAGGCTCGGCGAAGCAGTCCTCGACGCTCGTCTCGACGGCCCGCGCGCAGTCCTTCGCGCACGACTTCCCTTCTTCGCGCACGTCGCCCATGCAGGCGCGCAGGTCCGCGACGCAGCCTGCGACGCAGTCCTCGGCGCCCGGCTGGCAGGGCTTGCGGCACTCCTCGCGGCAGCCGAGCACGGTGTTGCTGCACAGCTCGCGCGCCTCGACGTAGCTCTCCCGGCAGCCCGCGAAGCATCCGGGGCCGCCGGCGTCCGCGCGGCATTCCTCCTTGCAGCTCCTCTTCGCCATCTTCGCCGCGTCGACGCACGTGACCCGCGTCTCCCGACAGGTCGCACCGCACTCCCCCGCCGACGCCGTGTCGAGCAGCAGAGCGAGCGCGAACAGCGCCATCGACACCGGCACGAACCACCAGCCCACCGACCGCAACGAGCCCCGCTTCCGCATCGCAACCTCCCTCCGCCCGACCGCGGGGCCGGGCGGACCGTCGACATCGGGGAAGTCGGCAGGACGCGCGTCGCGCTGGAGCGTCGCGAGCCGCTTTTCGCGGGTGCGCAACGAAAATTTCTACTGCTTGACGCACGCCGCGGCGCCGGCCCGGGATGGCGACGCGGCAGCTGCTGCGCGCCCCCGCTACGCGCCGGGCTCCGGGCGCCGCCCCACGGCGGTCATCGCCGTTGCGACCATCGCTGCGACGTCCGTCAGGTTCGCGGGCACGATGAGCGCGTTGCCGGCCTTCGCGAGCTCGCCGAAGCGCTCGATGTACTGCTCCGCAACGCGGAGCTGCACCGCCTCGACTCCGCCGGGGACGTTGATCGACTCGGCGACCTTGCGAATGCCCTCCGCGGTCGCGGTGGCGATCGCCAGGATCGCGGCCGACTGCCCCTCGGCCTCGTTGATCTGCTGCTGGCGCGTCGCCTCCGACTGCTTGATGACCTGCTGCTTCTCGCCCTCCGCGGCGTTGATCGCGGCGTCGCGCTGGCCCTCGGAGGTGAGGATCATGGCGCGCTTCTCGCGCTCGGCGCGCATCTGCTTCTCCATCGCGGCGAGGACGTCCTGCGGCGGCGTGATGTTCTTGATCTCGTAGCGCAGCACCTTGACGCCCCACGGCTCGGACGCCTTGTCGAGCTCCTGTACGACCTGGATGTTGATGTGCGCGCGCTCCTCGAAGGTCTTGTCGAGGTCGATCTTGCCGATCTCCGAGCGCAGCGTCGTCTGCGCGAGCTGGCTGATGGCGAACTGCGGATCGGCGACGCCGTACGAGGCGCGCTCGGGGTTGAGCACCTGCAGGTAGAGGACGCCGTCGACGTGCACCTGGACGTTGTCGCGCGTGATGCAGACCTGCTCGGGGATGTCGACCGCGGTCTCCTTGAGCGAGTGCCGGTAGCGGATCACGTCGACGAACGGCACCAGGATGTGGAACCCGGCGCCCAGCGTGCTGTGGTACTTGCCGAGCCGCTCGACGACGAACGCGCTCTGCTGCGGCACCACCACCGCGGTCTTCGCGATCACGATCGCCACCAGGATCGCGAGCACCACCACGACCGTCAGAACCCCCGTCATGCCGCCTCCCTTCCCTCCCGCCCCGCTCGGCGAGGCGTCACTGCTCCGGCCGCACCCACAGCGTCAAGCCGTCGACGTGCTCGACGCGCACGCGCTGCCCGTGCGCGAGCCGACGGGTCTCGTGGCTGCGCACCTTCCATACCGTACCGCGCAGCTCAGCACGGCCGACGTCGCCCGGCTCGAGGTCGTCGAGCAGCGTCGCCTGGTCGCCGACCAGACCCTCCGAGCCCACCGTGCTCGCCCGGCTCCGCTGGAAGCGCGTGAGCAGACGGCCGCGGAAGGCGAGCAAGGCGACCACCGAGGTCACCGAGAAGAGCAGCCACTCGACCCAAGGCTCGCCGACGACGCCGAGCCCGGCGAGCGTCCCGACGGCCACCGCCCCGACGCCGAAGAACAGGACGAAGAAGCTGCCCGGCTGAGCGAGCTCGACGACCAGCAGCGCCGCTCCGAACAGCATCCACGCCCACCACGGCATCGCCGGCGACTAGACCAAGGCTCGGCCGTGGCGTCAAGGACAAGGACAGCGCGGTCCCCGATCGAGGGACGCGCGCGCCGGCCGCGCGCGCATCGCCACGCGCCGTGCGTCGACCGCCCGGCTTGCTAGACCACTGACGCCGTGAGGTTTGCGCGCTCGGTCGCCACCGCGCTCCTTTTGCTCCTGGTCCCCGCGCTCGGCGGCTCGACGGCCGGTGCGGAGGAGCCGCCCGCCGCGAGCGCTGCGCCGGCGGCCGCGCCGACGCCGGCCCCCGCCGCCCTCCCGGTCCCCGAGATCGCGACGCGCGCCGAGGAGACGACGGCGCGGCTCCGCACCGTCGAGGGCGGGCTCCAGCAAGCGGCCGACCTGCCGCAGATCACGGCCGAGCTCGAGCCGCTCGCCGAGCGGATCGCGCAGCGGCGCCGCACGCACCTGCTCGCGCTGTCGTCCGGCCCGACGCTGCGCGCCCTGAGCCAGATGACCGCGACCTGGCAGACGGAGCGCAACCAGCTGTCGGCGTGGAGCGAGGTGCTGGTCTGGTACGCGACCGAGAGCGAGACCCGGATCCAGGAGCTGAACGCGCTCGCCGACACCTGGAGCGCGTCGCTCGATCAGGCCCGCGCGTCGAACGCGCCGCCCACGGTGATCGAGCGCGTCCAGGAGACGCTCGGCGCGATACGCGACACGCGCCGCAAGGTCGAGCGTCATCGCGCCGAGGTCCTGAGCCTGCAGGACCGGGTGGTGCGCGAGATCGCGACGTGTGACGAGGCGATCCATCGCATCGCGACCTACCGCAAGGAGGAGGTCGGCCGGATCCTGGTGCGCGACACGGAGCCGCTGCTCGGCACCCTTTTCTCCACGTCGCGCGAGCCGGGGGAGATGGGCGCCGCCATCCGCAACGCCCTGCGCGACGAGATCTCGACCCTGCCCGGCTTCTTCCGCCAGGCGGCGCCCTCGCTCCTGCTGCAGGCCGCGCTGCTGCTCGTGCTGACGACCGTGTTCCGGCGCGCGCGCGAGCGGACCCGCACCTGGCTCGAGCAGGACGCGGCGCTCGAGCGCGCGGCACGCGTGTTCGCGTTCCCGTACTCGTCCACGTTCCTCGTCACGGCGGCGACGGCCAACCTGCTGTACCCGTGGGCCCCCCACCTCGCGATCCAGATCATCGGCATCCTGACCCTGATTCCGCTCACGCGCATCGTACGCGCGCTCATCGACCCGCGCCTCGTGCCCGCGGTCTGGGCGTTCGCGACCTTCTTCCTGCTCGATCGGATGCGCGACCTGTTCGCCCCGGTGCCGCCGGTCGAGCAGACCATCCTGATCGTCGAGATGGCGGCCGGCATGGTGGTGCTCGCGTGGATGCTGCGCACGGGGCGCTTCGGCGCCGACGCGGCGGACGAGACGCCCTCCGCGCTGCAGCGCGTGCTGCGCCACGGCGCGCGCGTCGTCGTGCTGTCCTTCGCGGTCGCGCTCGCGAGCGGGCTCCTCGGCTACATGCGCCTCGCGCACGTCCTCGGCGGCGGCGTCCTGACGGGCATCTACCTGGCCGCGGCGCTGTTCGCTTGCGTGCGCGCGCTCGACGGCCTCGTCGCCTACGCGCTGCGCGCACGACCCCTGCGGCTCCTGCGCATGGTGCGGCGCCACCGGCCGATGCTGCAGGCGCGCGTCTGGCGCGTGCTCGTCGCGCTCGCGGTCGCGACGTGGGCGATCGCGGTCGCGCATCAGTTCGAGCTCGTCGAGCCGGTGCTCGCGTACCTCGGCGGGATCCTGACGGCGGAGCTCCCGCTCGGCGAGCTGAAGGTCTCGCTCGGCGACGTCCTCGCGTTCCTGCTCATGGTGTGGCTGTCGCTGTGGCTGTCGCGCTTCCTGCGCTTCGTCCTCGAGGAGGACGTCTACCCCCAGATCGCGCTGCCCCGCGGCGTGCCGTACGCGATCTCGAGCCTCGTCCACTACCTCATCCTGATCGGCGGCGCGCTGCTCGCGCTGGCGGCGATGGGCCTCGACCTGAACCGCTTCACGATCCTCGCCGGCGCGCTCGGCGTCGGCGTCGGCTTCGGCCTGCAGAACGTGGTGAACAACTTCGTCTCGGGGCTGATCCTGCTCTTCGAGCGCCCGATCCAGGTCGGCGACACCGTCAACCTCGACAAGCTCGGCGGCGAGGTGCTGCGGATCGGCATCCGCTCGAGCACGGTGCGCACCGGCGAGGGAGCCGAGGTCATCGTGCCGAACGCGACCTTGATCGCGCAGCCGGTCACCAACTGGACGCTCTCGGACCGGCTGCGGCGCGTCGACGTGCCGGTGCAGGTCGCGGCGGGCTACGACCCCGAGCGGGTCATCGAGCTGCTGCGCGGCGTCGTCGAGACGACCCCGCGCATCACGTCCCTGCCCGCGCCGGACGTGCTGTTCACCGGCTTCGGCGAGACCGCGCTCGAGTTCGCCGTGCAGGCGTGGACCGAGCTCCCCGACCAGTACGGCGCGATCCGCAGCGAGCTGGCGCTGCGCGTCTACCGGGCGCTGCACGACGCCGGCATGCTGCCCCCGCACCGCGACGTGCCGGCGGCCGCGCCGGCCAGGGCGGCGTCAGGGAAAGCGCGCGCGTAGCCAGTCGGCGACGATCTCCATCGCGGCCCGGCGGTGCCCCTCGAGGTAGTGCGGGGCACCCTTCAGCTCGTGGTAGGTCACGTCATCGCTGCCGGCCTGGTCGCGGATCTCGCGCGCCTGGCGCAGGCGGATCTCGGTGTCGGCGGTGGGGTGCAGGATCAGCGTCGGCACGCGGACCTTCGGGATGGTGTCGGCGAGCCGCGCGTGCGACGACAGGCTCGACCAGGTCGACAGCCAGCCGCGAGGCGTCATGACGCGCCCGAGGCCGCCGCGGCCGTAGTTGGCGTCGAACGGGTCGGGGAACGCGAACAGCGAGCCGAGCGGCCGGTCGTCGGGGTCGATCGTCGGGTCGAGGTACGCCGGATCGGCGAGCGTGCGGTAGATGGTCAAGTAAGGCGTGTGCACCGCGCGTCGCCGCGCGCGCCGCCATGGGTCGCCGCCCTTCTCGAGGGTCTTCGTCTCCTGGCGCGCGTGCTCGGCGGCGGCGATCGCCTCGCGTGCGATCGCGTCGATGCGCGCGATGCGCGCGCGCTGCGCGGCGCGGTAGGTCTCGAGCCAGGCGCGGTCGTAGCGCGAGGGCTCGGGCCACGGACGCCAGCCGTTCGCCGGGTCGTACATGTCGAGCTCCGGGACGACCGACAGCGGGTCGCCCTCGTCGGCGACGGCCGGGTCGATCACCTGGCCCATGAACACGCCTTCGCCCGGGTGCGCGGCGACGCCCACCCAGGCGTCACCGCAGCCGGTCTCCGCCTGCGTCAGCGCCATCAGCGAGCCGCCGCCGCTGTTGCCGAACAGCACCACCGCCTCGGCGCCGCGCGCGCGCATCTCCGCCACCGCGGCCGCAACGTCGGTGACGCAGCTCTCGTGCAGGCAGTCCGTGTCGTTGTTCAAGTACCGCGTGCTGAAGCCGAGCACGCCGTAGCCCGCCGCCGCGAGCAGCGGGCAGGCGTAGTGCACCGAGAAATCCCCCCGGGGATGCGTCAGCACGACTGCGGTACGCCATCTCGTACCCGCGGGCGGCGTCCACAGCAGGCCGCGCACCAGCGCGCCGTCGCGGGTCACAACGCGCACCGGCTCGCGCCCGACGGCGACCGGCGGGGCGTCCTCGGGCAGCGGCCAGTAGCTCATGCCGAACGGCCGCGGGGTCGAGAGCAGGTCGGTCATCGTGCTCCTCCTGCGCGCACGTTTACGGGCGGCGCGGCAGCGGACGCAATCGGCGCTCCCGTTGACTCTCCGTTCGCATCCGGTGTATCGCCGCTTCGGCTGGCCCCCCTCGGACACCGAGGGAACATCAGGAGGCGGACTGATGGAGAAGAGGAGAAGCGTCATGGCGACGTGGCGCGTGGTGTTCTGGGTGGTTCCGGTCCTCGTCCTCTCGTTGACGCTCGGCATGAACGCCTGCGGCAGCGATGACGACGACGAGTGCTCGGACACGATCGAGTTCGCGACCGAAGCGCAGTGCATCGCCTACGGCGAGCTGTACGACTGCGACGACTACACCTACGACGACGGGGTGTGCTCGGTGTTCGGCTGCGAGATCTGCGACATCTTCGACGATGACGACGACAACGACGACGACGTCGACGACATCGACGACGTGTTCTGAGCGGCACGTCGGCTGACGCTCGATTGAAGGGGGCCGCGCGGCAC
>JBFMAS010000222.1:0-3867 GCA_040755575.1 Thermodesulfobacteriota bacterium | reverse complement strand
GACCTGCAGCGGCCGCACCAGCACGTGGTGCAGCTTCGAGAACGGCAGCGCGGCGAGCAGCGCGATCACCGCGGCCTCGTGCGCGGCCGCGGCGAGGTCGAACAGACGCGGCGCGTGGCGCGTCGCGGGCAGCGCGAGACCGCTCAGCGCGACGGCGAGCAGCAGCAGGAGCGGCGCCAGGTGGAACGCGGCGCTTCCGCTCGCGTGCGGCGCGCGGCCGCCGAGGCGGAGCGCGAGCAGGAGCGCCGCGCCGAGCGCGACCGCGACGCCGGAGAGCGTCAGGGCGTGGAACGCGAGCCACGCGAGCGCACCGTCGACCGCGAAGCTCGGCGTGGGAACGCCGAGCACGACCGCCCGGTAGCGCGCCGGCGCCTCGCCGGCCGCGACGAAGCGCAGCCAGCCGAACACCAGCGGCAGCGTGATCGCGAAGCTCGCCAGCGTGCCGAGCGAGAGCAGCAGGTGCGCTGCCCAGCGCACGCGCGAGCGCCGCGCGACGAAGCGCTGCGCGACGAGCGCGTCGCCCGCCGCGACGAGCGCGCGCCCGAGCCGCGCCGGCTCGCGCAGAGCCTGGGCGAGCGCGCGTGCGTAGAACGCCGACGGGCGGCGGCGCCAGAACGCGCTCGCGCGGTACGCGATCGCGGCGAAGGCGGCGAGCGTCGCGCCCAGGTAGCCGAGGAGCGCCGGGTCGAGGTGCGCGAGGCCGCCCGAGCCGACGTACACGGCGGCCGCGAGCAGCGCGCTGGCGAGCGCCGCGTCGCGTGCTGCGGCGCTCAAAGCCGCACCTCGTCCGTCGCCTGCTCCTCCGGCTGCGGCTCCGCGTGCTCGGCGGGCCGTCCCGCGCCGCACGCCGCCGCACGCGCGCAGGGCGGCGTCGCGAGCAGCGTCGCCGGCGGCGGCAGCTTCACCCACACGTCGCCGTCCCGCACCTCGACCGGGAACGTGAGCACGCGGTACTGCGGGTCGTTCAGGCCTTCGCCGCTCGCGAGCGAGAAGGTCTTCTTGTGCAGCGGGCAGGCGACCTTCGCGACCCCGCCCTGCGTGCCGAGGAGCCCGCGCGCGAGCACCGCGTCCTTGCGGTGCGGGCACGTCGCCTGCGTCGCGTACCACGCCCCGGCGCTCGCGAAGTGGAACACCGCCACCTGGAAGCCGCCGTGGTCGACCGTCACGCCGCCGTCGCGCGGCACGTCGGCCGCGCGTGCGACCCGGACCCAGCTCGCCGCCGTGTCGGACGCGTGCGGCAGCGGCGGCGGCGCCGCGTCGGGCCAGTCCGCCGGGCGGCGCTGGCCGCGCTCCCGCACGAAGCCGAGCTTCGGATCCGGCGCGTGCGAGCCGGCGAAGTGGCGGAACGCGGCGCGGCGCTCGGGGTCGCGCACCACCGCGGCCCACTCGCACTCGTACGAGTCGACCAGCGCCTGCATGTCGCGCTCGAGCTGCGCGCCGATGCCGAGCGCGTCGTCGACCACGACGCGCCTCAGGTACTCGACGCCGCCGTCGAGGCGCTCGAGCCAGCGCGCGGTGCGCTCGAGCGGGTTCGCGGTGTGGATGTAGTACATCAGGAAGCGGTCGATCAGGCGGACGAGCGTCGCCTCGTCGACGTCCGCCGCGAGCAGGTCCGCGTGCCGCGGCTGCGCGCCGCCGTTGCCGCAGACGTAGAGGTTCCAGCCCTTCTCGGTCGCGATGACGCCGAAGTCCTTGCTCTGCGCCTCGGCGCACTCGCGGATGCAGCCCGAGACGGCGGCCTTGAGCTTGTGCGGCGCGCGGACGCCGCGGTAGCGCTCCTCGATGCGGATCGCGAGCGCGGTCGAGTCCTGCACGCCGTAGCGGCACCAGGTCGAGCCGACGCAGCTCTTGACGGTGCGCATCGCCTTGCCGTACGCGTGCCCGCTCTCGAAGCCCGCCTCGACCAGGGCCTGCCAGACGTCGGGAAGCTGGTCGACGCGCGCGCCGAGCAGGTCGATGCGCTGCCCGCCGGTGATCTTGCAGTAGAGGTCGTAGCGCTTCGCGATCTCGCCGAGCGCGATCAGCTTGTCGGGCGTGATCTCGCCGCCCGGGATGCGCGGCACGACCGAGTACGTGCCGCCGCGCTGGACGTTGGCGAGGAAGCGGTCGTTGGTGTCCTGGATCGACTGGTGGCGCAGCACGAAGTCGTTCCACGAGCTGGCGAGGATCGACGCCACCGCCGGACGACACACCTCGCAGCCGCCGCCGCGCCCGTGGCTCGCGAGCAGCTCCTCGAAGCTCGCGATGCGTCCGAGCTTGACGATCTGGAACAGCTCCTGGCGCGTGTAGGCGAAGTGCTCGCACAGGTTGCGGTCGAGCTCGCGGCCGCTGCGGGCGAGCTCGGCCTCGAGGATCTTCGCGACCAGCGGCACGCAGCCGCCGCACCCGGTGCCCGCCTTGGTGCACGACTTGACGCCGCCGAGCGTCGCGAGCTCGCGCTCGGCGATCGCGCGGCAGATCGCGCCCTTCGAGACGCCGTTGCACGAGCACACCTGCGCCTCGTCGGACAGTGCGCCGGCGCCGCCCGCCCCGTCGGAGGCGCCGAACAGCAGCTCGTGCGGCCGCTCGGGCACCTCCGTTCCCTCGCGCACGGCGATGCAGAGCGACGCGTACGGGCTCGCGTCGCCGACCAGGATGCCGCCCAGCAGGCGGCGGCGGTCGTCGCTCAGCACGAGCTTCTGGTAGACGCCGCGCGCGCGGTCCTCGTAGACGACGCGGTGCACGCTCGCGCCCGCCGACTCGTCGGCGAACGCGTCGCCGAAGCTCGCCACCTCGACGCCGAGGAGCTTGAGGCGCGTCGACAGGTCGGCGCCCGTGAAGCGGCGGTCCTCGCCGCACAGCCGTGCCGCGAGCGTGTCGGCCATCTCGAAGCCCGGCGCGACGAGCCCGTAGATCATGCCGCCGACGAGCGCGCTCTCGCCGATCGCGTGGATCCGTGGATCGCTCGTCTCGAGCGCCGGATCGACGACGATGCCGCCGCGCTCGCCGACCGCGAGGCCGGCGGCGCGCGCGAGCTCGTCGCGCGGCCGGATGCCGGCCGAGACGATCACCATGTCGACGGCGATGCGCTCGCCGCCCGCGAAGCGCAGCCCCGCGACCGCGCCGTCGCCCTCGACGGCCTCCGTCTTGACGCCGGCGTGCACGCGGACGCCGAGCGCTTCGATCGCGCGCGCGAGCACGTCGCCGCCGCCGGCGTCGACCTGACGCGGCATCAGGCGCGGCGCCGCCTCGACCACGTGCGTCGCGATCCCCATGTCGAGCACCGCCTTCGCGGCCTCGAGGCCGAGCAGCCCGCCGCCGATCACCGCGGCGCGCGTGCAGCGCGCGCCCCACGCCCGGATCGCGTCGACGTCCTCGATCGTCCGGTAGACGAAGACGCCGGGCAGGTCGGCGCCGGCGAGCGGCGGCACGAACGGCGCGGAGCCGGTCGCCAGCACGAGCACGTCGTACGCCTGGCGCCGGCCGCTGCTGGTCTCGACCGTGCGCGCGGCGCGGTCGATCGCGATGACGCGCTCGTCGAGCTGGAGCGCGATGCCGTGCTCGGCGTACCAGGCGGCGTCCGCGAGCTGGAGGTCGAGGGCGCTCTTGCCGGCGAACAGCTCGCTCAGGTGGACGCGGTCGTAGGCCGGACGGGGCTCCTCGGCGAAGCAGACGACCCGGAACCTCTCGCCGCGGTCGCGCTCGACGAGGCGCTCGCAGAAGCGGTGCCCGACCATGCCGTTGCCGACGACCACCACCGTGCGCCGCCCGCCGCGCGGTGCCGAGTTGCCCATCGAAGCGCTCTCCAGACGAAAAAAGGCGTCCCGGGCGCGACGGATCGTCGCACCGGGGACGCCTTTGTCCCTGCACCGGGCCAGCGACGGCCCG
>JBFMAS010000221.1:0-5559 GCA_040755575.1 Thermodesulfobacteriota bacterium | reverse complement strand
GCAGGCGAGCTTGGCGTTGTCGACCTTGCAGCTCGCGGCCGAGCCCTCGCGCGGGATGCCGTAATCGATGTGCAGCGTGACCGGCCCCGCTTGCGGTGCGCTGACGTCGAGGTTTCATCAGGCGCATGTCGAGCGCGTAGAGGCCCGGTACCGCCGGCCGCGGCATGAAGCGCACGCGATAGGTCTTGGCGGCGTCCTGGCAGAGGATCGTGCCCTGACCCTTCACGGCGCACGTGGATGCGTCGACCTCGAGCGTGACGTCGAGGTCGAGGGCGTCGGTGACGCGGATGGTGAAGTCGCTGCTCGGATCGAGCTCGTCGTCGGGGCCGAACTGGCCGGTCTGCAGGCTGCCCTTGACGATGATGCGGCCGGGCTTGCTGCGCGTCCGCCAGACGTTGGCCGTCTTGATGGCGATCGGGCTCGGCGGGAGGATCTCGTAGAACTGCAGCCCGAACGCGTCGGGCACCATGAGCGGCTGCAGCAGGCTCGGGCCGACTGCCGTCACGAACTCGATCAGCAGGTCGAAGCCGGTGCTGCTGCTGCCGAGATACGCCTGGGCGAAGGCCTCGAACTCGGGCGACACCGGTCCGTCGGGGCCGAACACCGCGCCGATGCTCTCGAGGAAGTCGCCGCCCTCGCGGATCCCTTCCTCGAGCGCGTCGATATCGAAGGTCGGTGTGACGCACGTCGCGACGACCGCGTGCTGGCCCGGCGGCAGGTCGGGGACCGTCGTCGACCCGACGCCGGTCGTCGCGTCGAAGTTGCCCAGCGGACCGAGCGGCTCCTGCGTCGCGATGTCGGCGAACGTCATGACGAAGGAAGGTCTGCGGCAGGGCGCCCACCGCCGCGTCGTTGATGTTCTGCGCGACGCCGAGCACCACGAACAGCGTGAGGACGTACGAGAGCTGCGCGTGGTTCTCGTAGACGATGTTGTTCGGGTCGGGGAACAGGCGCTGGGGCAGCTCGCCGACCGTGTCTCCGCTGACGAAGGGGCCGATGAACAGGTTCGTGAAGGTCTCCGAAAGCCCCTCCACGGTGGTCGTGCAGTTCGCGGCGACGTCGGCCGGGTTCACCTGGCCGTTGACGGTGTCGCCCGGGAATCCCTGGGTCGGGTCGATCTGGAAGCCGAGCTGCGCGCGCGCCGTCCCGGCTGATGCTGGCAGCGTCGCGACCGTGGCGATCGCGACGACTCTCCCGAAGTGCATCCGCATGACGAGACTCCTTCCTGCTCGTGGTTGGGTGGCGGGAGGAAATGCCGGTCGAGCCGCTCCCGCGACCGGTCATTGGAGCTGATCCGACGCTCGGGCGGCGCTGCCGGATCCGGGTCGGATGGGGTGAGGCACGCCGGCCGGGGGTCGGCGCGCGCCGGCGGCCGGAATCGCTTCCGGCGCAGCGCCCGCGGCCCGCCGGGCGACGTGCCCGGCGCCGCGGCGGCCGCGCACGGGCGGCCTACCGACGCGATCGGTGGCGAGATACGGTGGCGCCTTTCACATACTGGAGTGTTTGTGGGCTGCTGCATACAGGGGTACTAATGGGTCATGCAAGCGGTTTTTATCGGCGCGCCGCATGGTGCGGCGCGCGCCGTCGCCGCGCGTCGCCGCGGCCGCGGGGCCGTGGCGCGAGGACCGGCGCTCAGCGCGCGTCGTACGGCGCCAGGCGCTCGACCAGGAAGTCGCGCAGCGCCGTGATGCGCGGGTCGTCCAGACCGTCGGGGCGGCAGACGAGATGATACGTCTCGGCCGAGCGCACGCGCTGCGGCAGCGGCTGGCAGAGGCGTCCGTCGTCGAGCCAGCGCTCGCACAGCAGCGTCGTCGACAGCGCGACGCCCTGGCCCGAGGCGGCGGCGCTGAGCGCGATCCCGGCGTGGTCGTAGGTGACCGAGCGCAGCGGGACGAGCTCCGGCACGCCGGCGGCGCGCAGCCATGCCGGCCACGCGTCGGGCGTCTGCACGACCTGGATCAGCGTGTGCCGCGCGAGATCGGCGGGCTCGCGCAGCGGCTCGCCGGCTGCGAGGCCGGGGCTGCACACCGGGAAGTACTCGAGGTCGACGATCGGCTCGCTGTGCAGGCCCTCCCAGGGGCCGCGCCCGAAGCGGATCGCCACGTCGACCGCGTCGTGCGCGAAGTCGGCGTAGCGCAGCGTCGCCTCGATCTTGACGTCGATGCTCGGGTGCCGCCGCTCGAACTCCGGCAGGTTCGGCACGAGCCAGCTCTCGCTGAAGGACTGCAGCGTGCTGATGCGCAGCTCGCGCGGACGCGCGGCGAGGGCGCGCTGCGCCGACGCGAGCGCCTCGAGCGCCCCGTCGACGATCGCGAGGTAGCGCTGACCTTCCGCCGTGAGCTCGAGGCCCGGGTTCAGGCGGCGGAAGAGCGCCACGCCGAGGTGCTCCTCGAGCCCCTGGATCTGCCGGCTCAGCGCGGACGGCGAGAGGTGCAGCTCCTCGGCGGCGCGCTTGAAGCTCAGCGAGCGCGCTGCCAGCGAGAAGGCGAGCAGCGCCGACGTCGGAGGGAGCCCGGCCGGCATGGCCGACAGTTTAGAGCCCGAATGCGCCTCGACGGTAGTCCGAACCGCTCGCTCGGCCGACGGCGGCTTCCCGACGCGTGGCATGGGTGGTGGAACTGCGCGCGTCAAGTCGCTATTGGAACGGCAGGTGAGCCTTGGGTGACCGATCGCTCCACTCGAAGCAGGCTCCTGGAGGGGGCGTGACGGGTTCCAAAGGGAACGCGCGGGCGGGCGGCCGCTCGACTTCGGCGGGTCGCTCTCCGGGCGCCGCCCGCTATGCGGAGATGCGCGATCGCCGCCTCAAGGAGCGCGCCGAGGCGAAGCGCCAGACGCGTCAAGCGCTGCTCGAGGCGGGGCTCGAGGCGATCATCGAGCACGGCCTCGACGCGAGCCTCGACGCCATCTGCGCGCGCGCCGGCTACACGCGCGGCGCATTCTACGTCCACTTCAAGAGCCGCGAGGAGCTCCTCGTCGGGCTCACCGAGTGGGTGCTCGGGGGGATGGTCGACACGATGCTCGGCACACAGGCGACGCCCGAGGGCTTGACCAGCACCATCGAGCGCTTCATGCGCGGCCTCGAGGCGGGCACCTGGCCGCTGGTGCCGCACATCCGCATCGCGGCGATTCGTCTGATGGACGGCATCAACCGCTGGCCGGCGCTGCGGCGCAGCTTCGACGCGCTGATCACGCAGGCGATCGAGCGGCTGACGCAGCTTGCGACGGAGGGGCAGCGGCAGGGCCTGATCCGCGCGGATCTCGACCCCGGGCGCCTCGGGCAGCTTCTGACCATCTTCGCGATGGGAACGATCATGCTGCACAACGTCGGCGCCCCGATCGACTTCGACCCGCAGCGCTCGGTGGTGCTGCAGATGCTGGTCGAGCCCTCGCGAGGTACCCGCGGTCAGCCGCCGCGCGTCGCTTCGGAGTAGATCTTCGGCAGCTGGCGCGGCAGCTCGGCGATGTCGTCGATCACCAGGTAGCGCTTCTCGTCGATCATCTCGCGCAGGTAGTCGTGCCCGGCGCGGTCGACGGTGATGCAGAAGGGCGCGATCCCGGCGCGCTGCGCCTCGCGCAGCGCCATCATCGTGTCGCGCAGCCCGTACACGTTCGAGCGCCGGTCCTCGCCGTAGTCGAAGTCCTGCGGGAAGCCGTCCGACAGCAGGATCAGGTGCTTCGCGCGCGGCGCGACGTGCCGCAGCTTCGTCGTTGCTTGACGGAGCGCCGCGCCCATGCGCGTCGAACGCTGCGGCTCGATCGCGCCGATACGGCCGCGCACCGCCAGGTTGAGCGGCTCGTCGAACGACTTGACGTCGAAGAACTCGACGCGGTCGCGGCCGTGCCCGGAGAAGCCGTAGATCGCGTACAGGTCGCCGATCTCCTCGAGCGCCTGCGACATGATGACGAGCGCTTCCTTCTGGATGTCGATGATGCGGCGCGGGCGGCGCCGCGGGTGCGCGAGGTCGACGCGCGCCGCGTCCTCGAGCAGCGGCTCGGCGGGCTCGGTGTCCTCGTCGGTCGAGGCCGACATGTCGAGCAGGAAGAGCGTCGCGACGTCGCGCTCCTCGCGCTGGCGCGCGACGTAGAGCTTCGGCGACGGCGTCGAGCCGGCCCGCAGGTCGCTGCGCGCGTCGACCACCGCGTCGAGGTCGAAGTCCTCGCCGTCGAGCAGGCCGTGGATGGTGCGATAGCCCTCCGGCTTGACGCGCAGGAACTGGCGGCGCACCTCGGGCAGCATGTCGGAGTAGCGCGCGAGCGTGCCGGTGAAGAACTCCCCGTTGTCGCCCTCGAGCGCGATCTCGTGCACGCGGCACCACTGCGCGCGGTAGTCGGCGATCAGGTAGTCCCACTCGTCCTGCAGGAAGATGCCGCGCGCCTCCCGGCCGTGGCGGGTGAGCGCGAGCACCTGGTCGGGCTGCGCCGAGGCGCCGCGTCGCTCGGCCTGCTCGGGCTCGCCGCCGCCGCCCGTCAGGCCGGCGACGAACAGCCCCGTCGGGTCGATCGGCCCGTCCGCCCGCAGCACCTTCAGGTGTGGGTTCTGCTCGAGGAAGGCGCGCAGCATGTCCGGGTCGAGCGGTCCCGCGGGCGCGGTCTCGTCGACGCGCTCGCCGTCGGCGTCCGTCTTCTCGACCAGGCGCAGCGGGTCGTGCTCGCTCTCGCCGACCGCGCCCGGCCGCTCCTCGGCCTCCTCGAGCAGGTACGACATCAGCGGGTCCTCCTCGAGGAAGGACTCGATGCCGTAGACCGCCACCGTGTCGCCCTCGGCGAGACGCTCGCACAGCGCCGTGGTGACGTCCGCGGTGTCGTAGACGGTCGCGCTCCCGGCCTCCGCCGCGGCGACGAAGCCCTCGAGCGGCGCGCGCCACTCGCCGGCCCAGGCGATGCGCCGGGCGTCGCCGCCGAGCGCGAGGAACAGGATCGCCTGCGCCGCGCCGTACGGCTCCCGTGGGCGGTCCGCCGGGAACACGCTCGTGCGCAGCTCGCGCAGGTCGGCGGCGAGGCCGGGATAGCGCCGCCGGAGCAGGGGCATCAGGCGCACCGCCTCGACGTGCGTGAACATCCCCGCGGCGACCTCGGGCGCGACGAAGCGCGCGAACAGCTCGGCGAGCCCGCCGGGGTCGTCGGTCCCGAGCCAGGCGCCGAGCGAGAACTCGCGCGTGCCCTCGCTCGTCCACAGCGTCGCGAGCGTCGCCTGCAGCTTGAGCAGCGTGAAGTTCTCCTCCCAGCTCGTGAAGACGTCGGTGCGCCGCGCGAGCAGGATGGTCGCGGGGTCGGACGACACGGGCGGGAACAGCCCGCGCGCGTCGACGCCGTCGATTGCGGGCCGCCCCGGCGCGACGAGCTGCAGGTAGCCCCGCAGCGTCGTCTCGACGTGCTCGAGCAGCACGGCGACGTCGTGCTGGCGCAGGAAGGCGAGCGCGCCGCGCGACTCGAGGGCGAAGAACGCACGCGACGCCGCGGGATGCTCGGCCTCGAGCGCGATCCCCTTGGCGACGAACGCCTCCAGGTGCTCGCCGAAGCCGACCGCCTCGCCGACGCGCAGCACCGTGCGCAGGAAGC
>JBFMAS010000220.1:0-17628 GCA_040755575.1 Thermodesulfobacteriota bacterium | reverse complement strand
GGAGGAGATCCGGGGCGCCGTGCGACGCCGCCGCAGCGACGCCTCGCGGCCGTTGCGCGAAGGTCGCCCTAGCGAGCCTCCACGGCGGCGTTGATCGTGAACGGGCTCGTCAGGTTGCGGTTGAACATCACCGCACGGACCCGCTTCGCGCTGCCCTGCACGATCACCTGGCAGTAGGCGAGGCCGTTGACCGAGTTCTGGCACCCGCCGGGATCACCCGGATCGATGGTGCAGGTCTCCTCCGTCGTGTCGGTCAGCGACACCATCTTCACCGTCACCTCGACGGGGACCTTGCCGACGTTGGTCGCGACGCAGACGTTCTGGCCGCTGCCCTGGAAAAGGGTCGGGGTGGACAGCACGCCCGCCGCCGACGCCGAGCCCGCGAGGCCCAGCACCAGCGCGATCGCCGTGGCGATTCTGTTCTTGCTCATGACGTCCTCCATTCGATTTGCTTGACGCACCGTCGCGTCACGAGGGCGTCCGCGGAAGCAACCCGCGTACCGGGGCGCCGCCGTCCGCGAGGTGCGCGATCTCGCGTCGGTTTGCGGCGAGCGCGGCGTGGGGTCGGCGGCGCCGCTGAGGCGGCTCGGATCGAGCCGATATATCGGATCGGTGCGCGGAGCGGCCGCTTCGCCGCCGGCGCGATCAGGATTGCAGGCGGCGCCGAGCGTCGTCCGGGCGCGCGTCGGCTCGCCGCCGCCCTGTCGCAAGCTCCGCGCCGCACGCCGACGCGCCGTCCGCGTGGGCGTGACGCAGCGCCGCGTCGAGGGCGAGCGCGTAGAGCTCGTAGCTGCGGACGATCGCCTCGCGGATCGTCCGGACCTCGGACGGCCCGGGCTCGGGGCCGGCGAGCTGCGCGACGATCGCGAGCGCTTGCCAGGGGTGCTCGTCGTCGTAGCTCGCGTGCGCGTCGAGCCAGCGCATGGCCTTGCGCGGCTCGCCGACGAGGCTCGCGCGGTACGCGGCGCTCGCCGCGACGCCGGGGGTCCACTCCCCGGTCACGCCCTCGATCGCGTAGTTGGTGGCCGCCATCGCTTCGGCGAGGCCGCCCGACTCGCACACCCGCCAGCTCCAGTCGGTGACCAGCGTCATCTCGGTCGGGCGCCGGCCGTCGAGCATCTCGTCGCGCGTGATGCCGCAGCCCTCGGCCCAGTCGAGGAACCATTCGGCGTGCTTCTGCTCGGTGCGCAGGTTCCGTGCGAGCCAGCTCCGCGCGGCGTTCTGGCCGGCGTCGCGGCCGTAGGACGTCTTGACGAGGTTCAGCGCGAGGAGCCCCGGGAAGCGCTCGATCAGGGGCCAGAAGCCGACCAGGACGTTGCGCTGCTCGCGCCGCGTGATCGTGCCCGCGCGCATGCGCCGCCAGACCTCGTGCTCGGCGACGCGGCGCTTCGCCGGCTCGACGGACGCGACGACGTCCCGAAGCCACGACGGCAAGCTCGAGGTCCTGGCATCCATGCGTGACGACCTTACCGCGCCGCCGGCCCGGCGGCGCTCATTGCGAACGCTGTGCCGAGGCGGCGTCGGTACTCCGGACCGTGCCGGCAGTCAAACGGGCGCGGCCGCCCGGGCTCAAAATCACCCACCGGCGCGCCGATAGACGTCGTGTCGGCCATGGCACTCGGCTCGGTTCGGCGGCGCCTGCAGTTTCTCCCGCTCGGCGGCAAGCTGGCGCTCATCGTCGCGCTCTTCGTCGCGATCGTGGTGGCGCTCGTCCTGGTCGCCGTGGTCGAGATGCGGATCCTGTCGGCGGTGCGCGCCTACGTCGGGGGCGAGGGGCTG
This sequence comes from Thermodesulfobacteriota bacterium, assembly GCA_040755575.1. Lineage (GTDB taxonomy): Bacteria > Desulfobacterota > Binatia > UBA12015 > UBA12015 > DATCMB01. Next base: position 15,849 of record JBFMAS010000220.1, on the reverse strand, counting down.
TGGTCGAAGGGGCAGAAGAGCGCGGTGCTGCACCTGCAGCGCTATGCGCAGACGCACGACGCGGGACAGTACCGCCTGTTCCGCGACGCGATCGCCGTCCCGCTCGGCGACCGCGCTGCCCGCCTCGCGCTCGAGCGGCGCAGCCCGGACCTCGAGGCCGCGCGCCGGGGCTTCCTGCAGGGCCGCAACCACCCCGACGACGTGCCGGGCCTGATCGAGCTGTTCCGCCGCTTCCGGCACGTGCCGCAGATGGCGAAGGCCGTCGAGGTGTGGGCCGCGTCCGACGTGCACATCCTCGCGCTCGCCGACCTCGGCGAGCGGATGCACGCGGCGATCTCCGCCGGTCGGACCGGGCCGGCCGACCTGCAGCCGCTGCTCGACGAGCTGCACGAGATCGATCGCGCGACGACGCCGCTCGCCGACGAGTTCAGCGCGAGCCTCGGTGACGGCGCTCGCCGCCTGGGCCGGCTGCTCCTGACGCTGATCGTCGCGGCGGGCGTGCTGCTGGTGTCGGTCGGTGCGGTGCTGTCGTGGATGCTCGTGCGCCACGTGCGCGAGGGCGAGCGCCGCTACCGCCACCTGCTCGACACCGCGAAGGACGCGATCGTCGTCACGGACCCGCAGACCGGGCTCGTCGTCGACGCGAACGCGAAGACCGGACGGCTGTTCGGCCGGCCCCTGCCGCAGCTCGTCGGCATGTGCGCGTCCGCGCTGCACCTCAGCTGGCCCGCGCCCGACGGCAGGCCGGGCGCACCGCTGAGCGAAGCGCGCCCGAAGCCGATCGAGATCGAGGTCATGGCCGCCGACGGGACGCTCGTGCCGGTCGAGGTCACGACCGCCAGGGCGGTGCTCGACGGCAGGCGCGTCGTGCACGGCATCCTGCGCGACGTCACCGAGCGCCGGCGCGCGGAGGCCGAGCTGCGCGAATCGCGGCGTCGCTTCGAGGAGGAGGCGCGCATCTCGACGGCGCTGGTGCGCGTCGGCCACGAGCTGATCTCGTCGCTCAGCGAGCCGGCGATCCTCGATCGCCTGTGCCAGCTCACCGTCGAGGTCCTGGAGTGCGACTCGAGCCACACGTGGCTGTGGCAGCCGCACGACTGCGCCTTCGCGGCGCGCGCGGGCTTCGGCGAGACCCGGGAGGAGTGGGAGGCGACGCGCGTCCTGCGCGTCTCGCGCGCCGAGCTCGAAGGCCTCCTCGATCGCCTGCAGAGCGCGCCCGTCGTGACGCTGCGCCGCGGCGACGTCGAGCACGCGCGCCTCGGTCCGCTCGCCCGTCACGCCGGCATGGGGCGCGGCGTGTACGTCGCCCTGCGGCGCGGCGACGAGGTGGTGGGCTTCCTGACGGCCTGCCGGCGCGACGCGACGCGGGACTTCGACGCCGCGCAGCTCCGCATCGCGCAGGGCATCGGCCAGCTCGCGTCGATGGCCCTCGCCAACACGCAGCTCCTCGAGCAGCTCGAGCGCGCCAACCGCGTCAAGTCGGAGTTCGTCGCGACCATGTCGCACGAGCTGCGCACGCCGCTGCACATCATCGTCGGCTACTCGGACCTGCTGCTCGAGGAGACCTTCGGCGCGATGACGCCCGACCAGAAGGACACCGTCCGGCGCATCGAGCGCGCGGCGGACGAGCTGTGCGAGCTGGTCTCGTCGACGCTCGACATGAGCCGCTTGCAGGCCGGGCACGTGCGGATCGTGCCCGAGGTCGTCCACATCGACGACTTCCTCGCCGAGATGTCGCTGGCGGTGCAGCTTCCTCGCGACAAGACCTCCGGCGCGCTCGAGTGGAAGCGCCTCGGCGAGATCCCGCCGATCTACACCGACCGTCTCAAGCTCAAAGTCGTGATCAAGAACCTCGTGCGCAACGGCATCAAGTTCACCGACGCCGGCGTCGTCAGCGTGACGGCGAGCGCGGCGCGCGGCGGCGTCGAGCTCGCGGTCCGCGACACGGGCATCGGCATCTCGCCCGACAAGCAGGCGGTGATCTTCGATGCCTTCCGCCAGGGCGCCGGCAGCGGCGAGCGCACGTACGGCGGCGTCGGGCTCGGCCTGTACATCGCGCACCGGCTGGTCGCGATGATGGGTGGCACGATCTCCGTCGAGAGCGAGCCGGGCCGGGGCTCGACCTTCCGGGTCTGGCTGCCCGCGGTGCTCGCCGCGCACCGCCGCGCGGCGTGACCGCCCACCGCGGGAAAACGCAGTGAGGGGACGAAGTCGGCTGTACGGCGGGTGGGGTTTGGCCTATCCTGGCATTGTCGCGACGTCCGGTGGGCGGGCGGTGCGACGGGCGGGGGCAGCGGCGTGCGGACGTCGATCGTGATCCATCGGGTGGTCTTGCTTTGCGCGCTGGCGTGGCCGGGGTTCCTGCTCGGCTGCGGCCTCGCGCTGGCGGCCGGCACGAGCGACGACGTTTCGGCGGCGCGGCCGAGCGCGGCGCCACCGTCCGCGGCGGACCAGGGCGAGGCGCCGGCGACCGCCGGGCACGCGCCGCCGGCGGACGACGAGGACCTCGAGCTCGAGCTCGACGAGCGCCCGACGTCGTTCCCCGACCCGTGGGAGCGGCTCAACCGCCGGACTTTCCGCTTGAACCAGACCGTCGACCGCTGGGTGCTGTCGCCGGTCACGCGCGCCTACGGCTACGTCGTGCCGGATCGGGCCAAGCAGAGCGTGCGCGACTTCTTCTCCAACCTCGAGTCGCCCGCCATATTCGTCAACGACGTGCTGCAGGGCGAGCTGTCGGCCGCCGCGAGCACGGTCGCGCGCTTCTCGGTGAACACGCTCTTCGGCCTCGCCGGGCTGTTCGACCCGGCGACCTCGATGGGGCTCGACAAGCACAGCTCGGACTTCGGCGAGACGCTCGCGAAGAGCGGCGTCGGCAGCGGCCCGTTCCTGATCGTCCCGCTGATCGGCCCGACCACGGTGCGCGACGGCATCGGCTCGCTGGTCGACGTCGCGCTGCAGCCGAGCATCTACCTGCTCGGCCCGACGCCGATCGTCGCCGCGGGGCTGCAGGAAGGGACCTACGGCCTCACGCTGCGCGAGGCGCACGGCGAGGACCTCGAGCGGCTCGAGCAGGGCTCGCTCGACTACTACGCGGCCCTGCGCAGCGCCTACTACCAGGACCGCATGGCGGACCTTCGCCCGCCGCTGCCGACCGAGCCGGACCCTCCTACTTGACCTTGCCCGCCGCGAGGTCCGCGATCTTCGCGTCGACGCTCTCCAGCAGCGCCGGAAACCCCTGCCGGTCGAGGATCGCGGTGAAGTCCGAGCGCCGCAGGGAGAGCTCGCTCACCGTCCCCTTGAGGTAGACGTCGATCACCTTCCAGCCCGACGGCGTGCGGCGCAGGCGGTAGGCGAGGTCCATGTTCTCCGCGCCGGGGTCGATCAGCCGCGTGCGTACGAGCACCGTGTCCCGTGCCGCCGGCTCGTCGCCGAGCGTCTCGAAGCGCTGGCCCGAGTAGCCGCGCATGCGCCCCGCGTAGTTCGCCACCATGAAGCGGTGGAAGTCGGCGATCCAGCGCTGCTGGTCGGCCTCGGGAAGTCGGTCGAAGGCGCGGCCCAGCGACTTGCGCGCCATGAAGTCGAGGTCGAACGACGACTCGAGAACGGGGCCGAGGCGCGCCGCGCGGGCGTCGAAGGTCGAGGCGGCCGGGTCGCGCATGACGCCGATCATGCCGGCGTGCAGCGCCTCGACGACCTGGCGCGCCGTCGCCTGCTCCGCGGCGCAGAGGGCGCTCGCGACGGCGAGCTGCGCGAAGCCTGCGAGCGTCATGCGCACAATCGTCCCGAGCCTCCTCACCGTCACCTCCGTGCCGCGCTGCCCCGCGCCAAGTTGCACGAACGGCGTGCGGGGGTGCAAGGCCTTTGGCTCTCCCGTGCTTCCGGTGTAGACGGTGCGACCGCGGCCGATCGGGCCGCGAGCGAGGGGGACGCATGACCATCGGGACGCGTCTGGCCGCATCGTGCTTGATCCTGGCGCTCTTCGTCGCGCCGGCGTCGCAGGCCGACGACGCCGCGGGCTGGGATCCGACCGCCTGGCGGGACGAGGACACGATCGAGCTGCGCACCACGGCGCCGGGCGGGGAGCCGCACTGGTTCAAGGTCTGGCTCGTCGTGCTCGACGGACAGCTCTACGTCCGGCTCGGCAGCCGCGCGGCGCGCCGCTTCGAGGAGAACGCGTCGCGGCCGTCGGTCGCGGTGCGCATCGCGGGGCGGGAGTTCCCGGCCGTGGTCGGCACGCCGGTGCCCGACATGGCGGAGCGCGTCGCCGCCGCGATGGCGGACAAGTACTGGACTGACGTCTTCGTCCGCTACATGGACCATCCGCTGACGCTGCGCCTGGCACCCGGCTGAGCGAGACCGGCCGGCGCGAGCCCGGCTCATCAGCGCTCGCCGCCGGCGCAGTCGACCCGGTAGATCGGGCTGCCGTCGCCCTCGGCGGCGAGCACGTAGCCGCGACCGTCGGCGGTGTAGGTCACGCCCTCGCCCTGCATCTGCGCCGCGTTCGTCACCTGGACCGGCTGCGCCGCGAACACCTCCTCGAGCGAGCGCGCGCCGGGGCGCCGCAGCTCCCAGACGCTCGAGTAGGTGCGCAGCAGGACGCGCTCCCCGCCCGGATGCTGGTCCGCGGCCGTCGTCATGCGGGCGAGCGTCGCGGGCGGCGGCAGCGTCGCGACCGGCACGGCGCGGCCGACCCGGCCGTCCTCGAGGCCGTCGAGGCGGTAGACCTCGCCGAGGCCGTCGACCGACTTGGTGACGACGTAGAGCCGCGCGCTGCGCGGATCGACCAGCAGGCTCTCGGTGTTGCGGGCACCGTCGGGATAGCGGAAGGCGTCGGCGCTCACGTCGAGGACGCGCCCGTCGAGCGCCTCGGGCTCCTCGACGCGGCCGATCCACACCTCCTTGCGGCGCAGCAGGTTGTCGCCCGTATCGGCGAGGTAGATGCAGGAGCTCTCGTCGTCAGGCCCGCACGGGCCGACGGCGACGTCCTCGGCGTCGCGCGGCCTGAGCCCGCGCAGCGGGAAGCGTGCCAGCAGCTTGCCGGACGCATCGATCGCGAACAGCATCCCGTCGTTGTTCGAGTCGTTGTGCGCCCAGTAGACGCCCGGATGGCGCCGGCTGGCGGCGATCCCCGACAGCTCGGGCAGCCCGTCGGGCACCTTGCCGGTCCGCACCGCCTTGGCCGCGTAGCGCGCGCAGGGCGCCTCCGCCGCGGACGCGGCAGCCGCGCACGCGAGCGCGAGCGCGAGCGTCGGCGCGGCGAGCGCCGCACGCCCTCGGGGTGTCGACGGCAGCACGGATCCTCGATCCTGTCGGGGATCGGTCGGGCGCTCAACCCCGCCCCGGCCGCGTTGACATTCCGCGGCGCGAGGGGCCAATGTCGCGGTCGTATGCCCGACAAGTTCACCAGGCTCACGCCGGAGCTCTACGAGTACGTGCTCGCGCACCGCACCGAGCGCGACCCGGTGCTCGCCGAGCTGATCGAGGAGACGAGCAAGCTCGGCGGCTTCGCGATGATGCAGATCGCGCCCGAGCAGGGCGCGCTGCTCACGCTGCTCGCGCGCATCTCCGGTGCCCGCAACGCGATCGAGGTCGGCACCTTCACCGGCTACAGCGCGATCTCGATCGCGCGCGGCCTCGCGCCGGGCGGCAAGCTCCTGTGCTGCGACGTGAGCGAGGAGTGGACGTCGATCGCACGGCGCTTCTGGGAGAAGGCTGGGGTGGCCGACCGGATCGAGCTCAGGCTCGCGCCGGGCGTCGAGACGCTGCGCGCGCTGCCGAAGGTCGAGAGCTTCGACTTCGCCTTCGTCGACGCCGACAAGGTCAACTACAGGAATTACTACGAGGAGATCCTGGCGCGCCTGCGTCCCGACGGGCTGATCGTGTTCGACAACGTGCTGTGGATGGGGCAGGTCGCCGATCCGACGAACCAGACCGAGGACACCAAGGCGATCCGTGCGCTCAACGACGCGCTGCCTGCCGACCCGCGCGTCGAGTGCGTCATGATCCCGGTCGCCGACGGCCTCATGCTGGCGCGCAAGCGCGCCGCGGAGGAGAGATGATCCACGCAGGGGAGCCGGCGCCGTCGTTCTCGGGCGTCACCGCGGAAGGCGAGACGCTGTCGCTCGACGACTTCCGCGGCAAGAAGCCGCTGATCCTCTACTTCTACCCGCGCGACAACACGCCCGGCTGCACCAAGGAGGCGTGCAGCTTCCGCGACCACGCCGGCGAGATCGAGCAGGCGGGCGCGGCCATCGTCGGCGTCAGCATGGACTCGCAGGAGTCGCACCGGAAGTTCATCGCCGACCACCGGCTCAACTTCCCGCTGCTCGCCGATCGCGAGGCGACGATCTGCAAGGCGTTCGGCGTCGCGCGGCTCGGCGGCTGGTTCCCGCCGAAGCGTGTGACGTTCGTGATCGACCGCGACGGCGTCGTGCGGCGCGTGATCCAGAGCGAGCTCGGCATCGCGAAGCACGTCGACCAGGCGCTCGCGACGCTGCGCGAGCTCGCCCCGCAGCAGCCGAAGCCGGCATGAGCGCCGCGCGCTTCGCGGGCAAGGTCGCGCTGGTCACCGGCGGGGCGGGCGGCATCGGCCGCGCCGTGTGCGAGCGCCTCGCGGGCGAGGGCGCGCGCATCGTCGCCGTCGACCTCGACCGCGGCGCGCTCGAGCCGGTGGTCGCGGCGGTCGAGCGGCTCGGCGCGGAAGCGCTGGCGGTCGCCGGCGACGTGAGCCGCGCGGACGACGTCAAGCGCTCGTTCGTCGAGGCGGCGCGCCGCTTCGGCGGCGTCGACCTGCTGGTGAACAACGCCGGCGTCGAGGGCATCGTCAAGCCGATCGAGGACTACCCGGAGGAGGAGTTCGACCGCGTGCAGGCGGTGAACGTGCGCGGGGTGTTCCTCGGACTCAAGTACGGCCACGCCGCGCTGCGCGCGCGCGGCGGCGGCGCGATCGTCAACCTGTCGTCGGTCGCGGGGATCACCGGCAGCCCGGTGATGAGCGCCTACATCGCGAGCAAGCACGCGGTGGTCGGCCTGACCCGCTCGGCCGCGGTGTCGTTCCCGGCCGCGGGCATCCGGGTGAACGCGGTGCTGCCCGCGCCGGTCGAGACCCGCATGATGCGCTCGCTCGAGGAGGGCTTCGCGCCGGGCGCCGCCGAGACCCTGAAGAAGGCGCTGCTCACGCAGATCCCGCTCGGCCGCTACGCCGAGCCGGCGGAGGTCGCCGGGGTGATCGCCTTCCTGCTGAGCGACGAGGCGAGCTACGTGAACGGCGCGCTGTACACGGTCGACGGCGGCATGACGCCGTTCTGAGCCGTCCGCTCGCGGCGCGCGCCACGAGCTTGCGCGCCGCTTGCACCGACCCCGCGACCTGGGGAAAGGTACCGCCTCTGCAACCCCCTTTTCGAGCGAACGTCAGAAGAAGGAGCAGCACAGCATGGCCGAGAATCCGAACCAGGCCCTCGTCGGCAAGGAGGGCCCGCCCTCGACGATCCACGTCGACAAGGCGCGCATCCGCCAGTTCGCGCGCGCCGTCGGCTTGACCGATCCCGCCTACTTCGACGAGGCGGAGGCGAAGAAGCGCGGCTACCCGAGCCTGATCGGACCACCCACGCTGCCGATCTGCCTCGGCCAGGACGCCGAGCCCGGCGGCGGAGGGGGGCCGCAGGTCAAGTATGACGTGCGCAAGCTGCTGCACGAGGGAACCGAGATCATCTACGACCGTCCGATCTTCGCGGGCGACGTGCTGACCATGAAGGGCCAGCTCAAGTCGATCGCGACGCGCGAGGGCAAGTCCGGCATGCGGACGATCTACACGATGGAGCAGGCGTTCTACGATCAGCAGGGCAAGCGCGTCTGCGCGCTCATGCTGCGCATCTCGGAGGGACAGTGACCATGGCCGCGCCGAAGTTCGAGGACGTCAAGGTCGGCGACGCGCTGCCGACCTACGTACACGAGAAGGTGACGCGCACCGACCTCGTCAAGTACGCGGGCGCGTCCGGCGACTACAACCCGATGCACCACGACGAGACGCTCGCGAAGAACGTCGGGCTGCCGTCGGTATTCGCGCACGGCATGTTCTCGATGGGCCTGCTGTCGAACGTGCTGGTCAACTGGGCGGGGCCGGGCAGCGTCAAGCGCTTCGACGTGCAGTTCCGCGCCATCACCTGGCCCGACGACAAGATCGCCTGCACGGGCAAGGTCACCGGCAAGCGCGAGGAGGGCGGGCAGAAGCTCGTCGACGTCGAGATCCAGTGCGAGACCAAGCCCGGCACGCGCACGATCATCGGCAGCGCGACGGTCGCGGTCGTTTGACGCGAGGGGACCCGTGTCGCTCGGCCGCGCGCTGCGCGCGCGGTCACCGGCTCCTTGCGCGCAACCCGGGGAAGGCCGACCAGCCGCGCGGCACGAAGGGGCGCCACCTTCCCTTCGGCTGCGCGAGCCGGTCGGCGACCACCAGCAGCGCCGCCGGATGGTGCCCCATGCCGCAATGGCTGGTGCGCACCTCGACGTTCTCGCGCCGCTCCCCGGGCTCCTCGAGGCAGCTTCGCCAGGCGACGATGCCGTCCGTGCGGCTGTAGATCGAGGTCGTCGGCACGGGCAGCGGCTCGCGCAGGCGCGCGGTGACCGCGTCGAGGTGGCGCGGCGGCAGCGGTCCTAGGCCGAAGCTCGCGAGCCGCGCGACCGTGGTCGCCGAGACGTCGCGGAACGGGCTCGCGAGCGTGATCACCTGGCGCACGGCGCCGGGGAACGCGCGCGCCACCTCGCGCGCGAAGATGCCGCCGAGGCTCCAGCCGACCAGCGAGATGCCGTCGCCGTGCCGCTCGCGCAGCTCGAGGAAGCGTCGCCCGAGCGCCTGCACCGTCTCCGGCGACGGGCCGAGGTTCCGCCCGCAGCGCCAGCCGTGCACGTGGTAGCCGCGGTCGCGCAGGAACCAGCGCAGCACCCGTGTCGACACGTCGTCCGTCAAGTAGCCGGGCAGGACCAGCACCGGGTGGCCGTCGCCCGACGGTGCGGTGCGCAGCACGGGCAGTGCCGGCACGAGGCCGGCGAGCTCGAGCCAGGCTCGGCCCTCGAGCGGCAGCAGGGCGAGCGAGGGCGGGGCGATCGGCTCGGGGGAGCTCGGCGTCAGGCTCACGATTCCACTACTGGCACCGATCCGCAGCGCGTCAAAGACCCGGCGGCGTCGCGGAGGTCGGGCACGCGGCGAGCACGCAGTCCTGGCCCGGCGCCTTCGGCGTGCCGAGCTTCGCCTTGCAGCTCGCGCAGTCGACGCCGGTCCGCACGTCGACGACGCGTCCCGCGACGATACGGCCGGTCGCGGCCGCCCCGCAGAGGTCGGTCGCTCCGCCCGCTGCTCGCGTGACGCGCGCGCAGCGCACGAGCCTGCCGGCGAGCGCCGCCTCGCACGCGTCGCAGGCGTCGACGCGCGCCGTGCGCACGGTCGGGCAGGGCAGGACGGGATTCGCGGCGCACACGCGCACGTTGCCCTCGAGCGGCCGCCGCCGGCCGCAGCTCGAGCGCAGCGAGTCGCGCACCGCGCGCCGGGCGCCCCGTGCCGTGAGGCTCGTGGTGCGCGCCCGCTCGCGCGCCTCCCTGGTGACGCAGGACACGTACTGGCCGTGATCGCGCCACGGTCCGCCGGTCGCGGGGCCCGAGCACGGGCACGACGCCGACGGAACGTCGGCGCCCGCGGCGGTCGTCGCGGCGGAGAGCAACGCCACGACGGCGGTCAGCAGCAGGGGACGGCTCATGGTCGCCTCCTCTCGGTCGGCCGCGGCGCGGGCGGGATCGCGGCCGCGATCTCGCTCGCGAGGTCGCCGAGCGCCTGGCCGAGCGCCGCGACCGCGGCCGCCGTGCCGCCGTCGCCGATCGGACGGCTGATCGACGAGTCGCGCGCGGCGACGACGTCGCTGCCCGCGAGCACCTGCCAGCGCGCGGCGAGCTCCGCGGTGCCGGCCGACGTCGGCTCGAAGCGCGTCACGTCGACCCGCACCCGGTAGTCCGGGCGGAAGCCGCCGGCCCACGGGAACGTCGCGACGGTCGCACCACCGAGCCGCGCGGCCAGGTCCTGCGCCAGCACCGAGCGCACGTTCTCGAGCAGCGGCTCGGCCCACTGCTCGTTCTGCGACAGGCGGAGCTGGTTCGGCGCGACGCGGGTCACGATCTCGCGGCGGTCGAGGTAGCCGGGCAGCGTGACGGGGCCGAGGCCGATCGACGTCGAGCCGCCGCCAGCGCTCCCGCTCGAGCCGGCGCCGTCGGCCGGCGCCGCCCCGAGCACGAAGAGCTGCATCGGCTCGGTGCGCGGCGCGAGCAGCGCCGAGCAGCCGAGCAGCACGGCGAGCGCCGCGCAGACGGCCGCCGTCGCGAGACGGGCGAGTGGCTTGTGCAGGGATGGTGGGCGCGGCATGCGGCGTTCCTCGTTCACTCGCGGCCGAAGATGAGCTGGCTCGGGTCCCGGTCGATCGAGTCGGTCAAGGCGCGGATCGAGCGCGCCGCGAGCGACAGCTCGTGCAGCGTGTGCGACAGCTCGTAGGCGAGCGGCGACTCGGGCTCGATCATCGAGCGCACGTCGCCCATCGTCGCGTCGATGCTGCGCAGCGCGACGCGCGCGCTCGCGGCGAGGTCCTCAAGGTCCGATGCGATCGGGTCGATCTTGCCGTCGAGGCGCCTGGTCAGCTCCTGCACGCTCTGGAGCGTGTCGTTGAGCTGCTTGGTGACGTTCTGCGTCTCGCGGTCGGCGACCAGGTCGCGCAGCCCGTCCATGGTCGCGCTGATCGAGTCGAACAGCCCCTGCCAGTCGAGCGCCTGCAGCTTCTTGAAGATGTCCTGCGCGGTCTGCGCGACCTGCTCGACGCGCGAGGGCACGGTCGGGATCTCCGGGTAGCCGCTCTTGGCCTGCAGCCGCGCCGGCGGCGCGTCGGCCTCGTAGTCGAGCGACACGTAGAGCAGCCCCGTGAGCAGGCTCTGCGACGCGAGCTTCGCACGCAGGCCGCGCCCGATCGCGTCCTCGATCTCCTCCGGCGTGAAGCCCGAATCCGAACCGCTGAGGCTCTCGATGCGCGACTCGTCGAGGCCGATCACGACCGCGATCCGCGGCGGCAGATCGTCCCGCATCGCGAGCTTGATCTGCTCGACCTGGCCGACCTGCACGCCCTTTAACTTGACGGGAGCGCCCAGGACCAGCCCGTCCACCGAATCGTCGAAGTAGAGGACGAAGCGGTAGATCGTGCTGAACCATGCCATCGAGCCGATGAGCACGATGGCGCCCACCGCCAGCGCGACCGCGCCGACGACGAAGGCCCCGATCAGCGTCGGACTCACTCGTCTCTTCACCGCGACTCCCCGTGCACGGGCGGCGCGGGCAGCTCGCCGCCGCGCGTCAAGAACCTGCGAACCTTCTCCTCGGTCGTGTGCTGGGCGAGCCGGCGCGGGTTGCCGCGCGCGGTCATGGTCTTGCGGTCGGCGTCGAGGAAGACCGCGTCGTCGCCGATCGCGAAGATGCTCGCGAGCTCGTGCGTCACCACGACGACCGTGGCGCCGAGGCTGTCGCGCAGCGCCAGGATGAGGTCGTCGAGCAGCTTCGAGCTGATCGGGTCGAGGCCCGCGGACGGCTCGTCGAAGAACAGGATCTCCGGGTCGAGCGCCATCGCGCGGGCGAGGCCGGCCCGCTTGCGCATGCCGCCGCTGATCTGCGACGGGTAGAAGTCCTCGAAGCCGCGCAGGCCGACGAGCGCGAGCTTCAGGTGCGCGACCTCGCGGATCTCGCGAGGTGAGAGCTCGGTGTACTCGCCGAGCGGCAGCGCGACGTTCTCGGCGAGCGTCATCGAGCTCCACAGCGCGCCCTGCTGGTAGAGGACGCCCATCTTGCGCAGCATCCGCTCGCGCTCCTCGGGCTCCGCCTGCGTGAAGCTCCTGCCGCCGTAGAGCACGTCGCCCGCCGCCGGCTCGTGCAGGCCGAGCATGTGACGCATGAGGCTGCTCTTGCCCGAGCCCGAGTCCCCCATGATGACGAACACGTCGCCGCGGCGGACCTCGAAGTCGACGTCGCGCATCACGACGTAGTCGCCGTACGCCATGGTGAGCTTGCGCACCTCGATCGCGACGTCGCCGCCGCGCTCCCCGTGCCGCCCGTTGCCGTCTGCGCCCGCCACGCCGCCGCCCGTCAGATGCCCAGCACGTCGAAGATCACGGTGAAGACGGCGTCCGCGACGATGATCGCCACGATGCCCGAGACGACGGCGGAGGTGGCCGCGTCGCCGACCGCGGACGAGCTGCCGGCGGACTGCATGCCGCGGAGGCAGCCGAACAGCGCGACCAGCGCCCCGAAGAACACGCTCATGACGATGCCCGGGACGCAGTCGACGACGTCGATCGCCGCGATGGTCTCGTTCCAGTACTGCTGGAACGACATGCCGAGCATCGCGACGCCGATCGTCAGCCCGCCGAGGATGCCGAACACGTCGGCATAGACGCACAGCAGCGGCATCATGATGACGAGCGCCAGGAAGCGCGGCAGGACGAGGAACTCGAGCGGCGGGATGCCCATGGTCCGGAGCGCGTCGATCTCCTCGTTGACCTTCATGCTGCCGAGCTGCGCCGCGAACGCGGCGCCCGTGCGGCCCGCCATGATGATCGCCGCCATGAGCGCGCCCATCTGGCGTACCATGCCGAGCCCGACCAGATCGGCGACGTAGATCTGGGCGCCGAACTGCTCGAGCTGTACGGCGCCGACGAAGGCGAGGATCACGCCGACCAGGAAGCTGATCAGCGTGACGATCGGCAGCGCGCGCGGCCCGCAGTCCGTCAGGAACTCGCCCAGGTCCCGCAGCCGGAAGCTCGCGCGGCCGGTGGCGAGCCGGCCGAGCGCGACGGTCAGCTCGCCGACGAAGCGGATCACCTCGCCGGCGCGGCCGAAGCGGTCGAGGGCGCGCTCGCCGACGCGCGCCAGCGCCGGCTCCTGCGCTTTGTGCTTGTCCTCGTCGGTGCGCGACGGCACCGCGCGGGCGAGCTCGACGAGGCGCACGACGCCGCGGGGCAGACCCGCCGTGTCGACCGCGACGCCGCGCTCGGCGCACGCGTCGAGCACCCGGTCGAGGAAGGCGAGCAGGCCGGTGTCCCACGCCGCGAGCTTGCTCGTGTCGAAGCGCACCGCCGCGGGCGCCGCGGTGCCGCGCAGCGCATCCTCGACCGGCTGCGCGGACGGCAGCTCGTGCGCGAGCTTCCACGCCCCGGCGAGGCGGATCGTCATCGCGGCGTCCGCCTGCCGGACGACCTCGGCCGTGGGAGGCTCCTGCCCCTCCACCGGGCGCTTGCCCGTCGCTGTGCCTCGCATCACGCCCGCCTTCCCCGCGTCTTTGTATGGACGCGATCGTGCGGCGCCACAAGCCGCGCGCGGCGGCGGGTTGTGCGGCGGCGGGGCGGGCGGTAAGCGGCGCCGCATGCTCGCGCCCGCGCTGTTGCTGCTGTCGGTCGCGCTGGTGCCGCCGGCGCACGCCGCCGAGCCCGCTGCGCAGCCGCCGCCTTCCGAGGCGCCCGCGGGGATGGTCTGGATCCCGCCCGCCGAGTTCGCGATGGGCACCGAGGAGCCCGCGATGACGGACGCCCGGCCGGTGCACCGCGTGTTCGTCGACGGCTTCTGGATCGACCGGACCGAGGTGACGAACGAGCAGTTCCGCCGCTTCGTCGACGCGACCGGCCACGTGACGGTCGCGGAGCGCGCGCTGCGGCCCGAGGACTTCCCCGGCGTCCCGCCCGAGGCGCTGGTGCCCGGCTCGATCGTCTTCACCCCGCCCGACGGCCAGGTCTCGCTGCACGACCACCTCCGCTGGTGGCGCTACGTCCCCGGCGCGAGCTGGCGTCACCCCTTCGGCCCCGGCAGCGACGTCGCCGGCCGCGAGCGCCACCCCGTGGTGCACGTCGCGTTCGAGGACGCCGCCGCCTACTGCAAATGGGCCGGCAAGCGCCTCCCGACCGAGGCCGAGTTCGAGCGCGCCGCCCGCGGCGGCCTCGACGGCAAGCGCTACGCCTGGGGCGACGAGCTCAGGCCCGCAGGCAAGTGGCAGGCGAACACCTGGCAGGGCAGGTTCCCGAGCTCGGACAGCGCCGAGGACGGCCACCGCGGCACGGCGCCCGTCGCGTCGTACCCGGCGAACGGCTTCGGGGTGCACGACCTCGCGGGCAACGTCTGGGAGTGGTGCTCGGACTGGTACCGGCCGGATACCTACGCCGCTCGCGCTCGCAGTGGTGAGGTGGCGAGGAATCCGACGGGGCCGGCGGACAGCTTCGATCCGCAAGAGCCGGGCGTGGCGAAGCGCGTGCAGCGCGGCGGGTCGTATCTGTGCAGCGATCAGTACTGCTCGCGCTACGTGCCGGGCGGGCGGGGGAAGGGGGCGGTGGACACGGGGACGACGCACCTGGGGTTCCGCTGCGTGAAGGATGCGGGGTGAGCCCTTCGCAGGCCGTGGCCACGCGGTTGCGTCTCCGAAGCGCTGCTAGCAAAATGCTGTCATGGCGACTCTGACCGTCCGCAACCTGCCGACGAAGGTGGTGCGTGCTCTCAAAGCACGCGCCCGACGCAACCGGCGCTCGATGGAGCAGGAGGCCAGAGAGATCATCGAGGCGCAGGTCGGTGACCGCGCCTCGGCGATCGCGCAGATCGAGCGGGCTTGGGCGTCGCAGAAGCGAGCTCCCAGCGCCGACGAGATCGAGGCCTGGATCCGCGAAGGCCGTCCGTGAGGGCGGTCGTCGACACCAACGTCGTCGCGTACTTCCTCCTCGGCACCGAGCCCTTCCGCGCGGAATGCGCGGACTTCTGGCGGCGCGTCGACGATCCCGCCGCGCCGGCCTCGTGGGAAGCCGAGCTCGTCAACGTCCTCTGGATGGCCGCTCGCAAGAGCGTCCTCGAGGTCCCCGAGGCGCTCCATTGCCTCGAGCTGGCCAGGGCGCTCGGCATCCGCTCCGTCGACAGCAGCAGCCTGTGGCAGGGCGCGCTGGTGCGTGCATGCGCATCCGGCATCGCCGCCTACGACACGCTGTTCGTCGAGCTCGCCGAGCGCGAAGGCGTGCCGCTGGCGACGTTCGACGAAGCGGTGATCAGGTCGTTCCCCCGCGTCGCCCGGCGACCGAGGCGGGTGCTCGGGCGATAGCCGCTCGGCATTCCTTCGAAGGGCGGCTGACGTGCGGGTCAGCGGGTCGGCCGCTCGCGCGACCTTCGTCGCCCCCGCGTGCCGGTGCGCGTGTCGGCAAACGGCTCGGCGACGACCTGATGCGGGTCCTCGTACACCACGTAGCCGAGCCGCGTCTCCTCGAGCACCGTGACGCGATGGCCGTACGCCTCCAGGATCTCCTTCAGCCGGTGCATGCGCGAGAGGCACTCCGACGCGCTCTGGCGAAACCACGCGATGCCGCGGGTGGTGCGCCTGTAGTAGCCCTTCGAGCGTGAGCGGTTGAACCGGGTGGGCGTCGCGAGGTTGAGGTCGAACCAGCGGAGCATCTCCGCGAGCGCGGCGCGGTCGGCGGCGGCCACCGCGGGGTCGTCGCGCAGAGCGTAGGCGGTGTCGAAGACGCCGGCGTCGACGCCGGAATCGCGGTCGCGCACGGCGAGGACGAAGCGGACGTAGCTCACGTCGCGCACCGCTCGGCGGCGGGAACGTCCCGGAACGGCATCGCGCGCCGCGCTACTCCCACATCCATCGCAGCCAGGGCAGCGGATCGTGATACAGGCCGAGAAGGTACAGCAGCGACGCGGCGGCCAAGGCGACGGCGGGCGCCACCGTCCGACGATGGAGCAGGCCGACCGACGCGTACGCGACTCCCGCGACGAGCCCCGCCAGACAGGCGATCGGCAGGACG
>JBFMAS010000219.1:0-4082 GCA_040755575.1 Thermodesulfobacteriota bacterium | reverse complement strand
CGGTCGCCGTCTACGCGGCGAGCGGCCTCGCCTACGGCCTCGCCCTGCGCGCGCTCGCGCGGCACGGCCACCTGCCGTTCCCCGAGCCGGGCTGAGCCGCGGCGCCCGCGCCGCGCTCGCTCGCCGCGCCGGCGAGCTTCGCGTCAGCTGCGCTGGAACGCGGCGACCCGCTGCAGCGTCTCGATGCGCTCGGGCAGCTGCGCCTGCACCTCGGCGTAGCGCGCGGCGAGCGCCGGATCGGGCGCGACCGTCTCCGCGTCTCCGGCGCCGGGCGCGAGCGCGTGCGCGGCGTGCGTGAGGTCGCCGACCCGCCCGAGGGCGTACAGCCCGAGCGCCGCGGCGCCGAGCGCGGTCCCGCCCGAGGACGCGATCACGCGCAGCGGGCGGTCCATCACCGCGGCCATGATCTCGCGCCAGAGCGGCGCGCGGAACGCGCCGCCGGTCGCGTGCAGCGACACCACCGGCTGCATCGCGTCGAGCAGGCGGACGCTCGCCGCGAGCTGCAGGCAGACGCCCTCGACGGCCGCGCGGATCAGGTGTGCGCGGCCGTGCGCGACGCGCAGCCCGAGGTAGGCGCCGGGCAGGTCTGCGTCCCACAGCGGCGCGCGCTCGGGCAGCAGGTACGGCAGCATCACGAGGCCGTCGCAGCCGGGCGGCGCCGTTGCCGCGAGCGCGAGGAGCGCATCTTCCCCGCCTTCGAGGTCCGGCGCCAGCGCGTCCGCCGCCCAGCGCGCAACGATCCCGCCGTTGCTGACCGCGCCGCCGACCACCCAGTGCGACTCCGTGAGCGCGTAGCAGAACAGCGCACCGCGATCGTCGACGCACGGCTCGGGCACCACCATGCGCGCCGCCCCGCTCGTGCCGAGCGAGATGCCGACCTCGCCGCGCTCCATCGCGCCCGTGCCGACGTTGCCGAGCGGCCCGTCGCCGGCGCCGACGACGACCGGCGTTCCGGGCGCGACGCCGATGCGCCGCGCGACCTCGGCGCGCAGCGGCAGCTGCGCGGTCGTCGGCAGCACCTCGGGCAGCTGCGCCGCGGACGCGCCGCACACCTCCAGCGCCATCGGACTCCAGCGCCGCGTCGCCAGGCAAAGGAGACCGCTTCCCGACGCCGACGACAGCTCGGTCGCGAGCGTCCCGGTCAGCGCGAGCAGCAGGTGCTCCTTGAGACCGACCCACCAGCGGACGCGCGCGGACAGCGACGGCTCGTTGCGCGTGAACCACAGGATCTTGACGAGCGGCGACATCGGGTGCACCGGCGTGCCCGTCTCGCGCTGCAGGGCGAGGGCGAGCCCGCGCTCGCGCAGCTCGCGAGCCTGCGTCGCGCCTCGACCGTCGGCCCAGGTGACGAGCGGCGTCAGCGGGCGGCGCGCGTCGTCGAGGCCGATCAAGCCGTGCATCGCCGTGCCGAGGCTGATCGCCGCCACGCGTGCCCCCTCGGCGCCGCGGACGCAGGCGGCGAGCGCGCGCAGCGCGGCCACCGCGATGGCCGCAGGATCCTGCTCTTGACGACCCGGCGCCGGCGCGTCGAGCGGGTACTCGGCCTCTTCCGCGTGCTGCCAGGCTCGGTCGACGCCGAAGGCGACGGCCTTGACGGCGCTCGTGCCGGCGTCGAGCCCGATCACGACCTCCCGGGGCCCGCTCGTCGATCGCGAGCGCCGCGGACGGCGCTCGCTCGCTCGCGCAGCGCGAGGCTCGGCCGCCGCTCGGCCGTGTCCACGCTTCCGCTGCTCGCCCGGGGCTCGTCGAGTCAATAGACGACCGTTTCGTCCGGCTCCTCGATCACGCGGTTCTCGATGTGGCCGAGCCTGTCGATCTCGATGCGCACGACGTCGCCCGGCACGAGCCACCTCGGCGGCTTCATCGCGCCGGCGACGCCGTCCGGCGTGCCGGTGCTGACGACGTCGCCCGGCTCGAGAGTGAACACGGTCGACAGCAGCGCCACCTGGGCGAAGCAGTCGTGGATCAGCTCGCGGGTGCTCGCGTGCTGGCGGCGCTCGCCGTTGACGAAGGTGCTGAGCTCGAGCGCGTGCGGGTCGCCGACCTCTTCCGGCGTCGTGAGCCACGGACCGAGCGGGCCGTGCGTGTCGAACGACTTGCCGAGCGTCAGGGTCTGCGCCTTGAACTGCCAGTCGCGCACGCTGACGTCGTGACAGATCAGGTAGCCGGCGATCACCTCGTGCGCGTGCTCCCTCGGCACGTGACGGCAGCGCTTGCCGATCACGAACGCGAGCTCGCCCTCGTAGTCGAGCGCCTTCGACACGCGCGGCCGGTGGATCGGGTCGTACGGACCGGTGACGCAGGTCGTCTGCTTGTTGAAGAAGATCGGGAACTGGGGCTCCGCGCGCCCCGTCTCCGCGGCGTGCGAGGCGTAGTTGAGGCCGATGGCGAGCAGCTTGGGCGGCTTCGGCACCGGCGCGTCGAGGTGGACGTCGGCGAGCGCGAGACGCGGCGCGCGCGCGGCGGCGCTGCGCACGGCGTCGAGCGCGCCGCGGCCGCCGGCGAGCAGCGCGATCATGTCGCCCGGCAGCGCCGCGTCGGCGGCGGCGAGGTCGCACACCTCGTCGCCCTCGACGAGGCCGAGACGTTGCCGGCCGCGGTGGGTGAAGGTGGCGATCTTCATGAACCGTCTCCCGGACGCGCTAGCCCCAGCGCCGCTCGATCTCGTACCGATCGAACGCCGCGTCCGGGGAGATCAGCGTCAAGCCTTCGATCCTCGCTTGCGCGACGAGCATGCGATCGAACGGATCGCGGTGATGCAGCGGCAGGTCACCGGCCAGGGCCGCATGGGCGGTCGCAATGGGAAGCTCGTCGAGCACGTACGTGTCGATCGCCTGTCGGACGAAATCACCGAGGTCACGCGCGATCGACGATAGCTCGCCGAGCCTGCCGATCTTGTGCTTTATGGCCAGCTCCCAGATGCTCGCGGCGGAGACGACGATGGCGTCGGCGTCGCGGTCGAGGAGGTCCTTCGACTCCTGGGGCACCAGGGACGGTGAGCTCACGAGCCAGACGAACGTGCAGGTGTCGAGCAACGCCCGCACGCTCAGCGGCCCTCGAACTCCTCCGCGACCTCGTCGAGCGGAACGTTGAAGTCCTCGGCAAGGACGATGGCCCCCTCGAACGCTCCCCAGGCCGGCCGGCGACGCGGGCGGACCGGCACCAGCCGTACGACCGGCTCGCCATCGCGCGCGATGAACACCGTCTCGCCCCGACAGGCGCGCTCGACGAGCTGCGAGAGCTTCGTCTTGGCCTCGTGCATGTTGCTGACGGTCTGCCGCACGTCTCCTAGCTAGCAAAGTCTAGCTAGGCATGGAAGCCGCGGCTCCTAACCCGCGAGCAAGCGCTCGAGGGTGCTCGCGTTCTCCTCCTCGCGCGCGGCCGCCCTCTCGAGCTCCGCGCGGATCCGCGGGTCTTCCGCGTCGCGCGCCATCGCGCGGTAGAGGCTCGCGCCGGCGCGCTCGAGCGTCGCGAGGAGCTGCTGCTGCTCGCGCGGCGACTTGCCCTCGAAGAGCGCGGCCATCGCGTCGGCCGGCTGCTGCTGCGCCTCGAGCACCCGCCTGCGTCTGCGTGACGACGGCGATCAGCTTGCCGTCGGCGGAGCTGACGCGCGTCTGCCAGACCATCGTGCGCCGCCCGCGGTGCAGCAGCGTCGCCTCGCCCTCGACGGTCGTGCCGCCCTTCCCCGCCGCGAGGAAGTTGGTCTTCGACTCGATCGTCGTCGTGCTCTCGCCGGGCCCGAGGTTCAGCACCGTGCCCACGGCGCCCAGCGTGTCGGCGAACGCCATGAGCGCGCCGCCGTGCAGGATGCCCGGCACGGTGCAGAGCTCGTCCCGCACCGTGAGGCCCGCGCGCACGCGCTCGGGCGACGCGTCGCGGAAGCGGATGCCGAGGAGGCCCGGGAAGAACGGGGCGAGGCGCTGCTCGAGGGTCGTGACGTCCATCATGCGCGAGCACTAGCCCAACTTCCGCAGTTCGAGGGGTAGGGCCGAGGTAACTCGGGTGTTTTTCGGTCAGAGTCGGCACTACATCGGCGCGGGGGCACCTCGTTGCTGAAGGCGCTCGGGGAGGCGCAGGCCGAG
>JBFMAS010000218.1:0-3126 GCA_040755575.1 Thermodesulfobacteriota bacterium | reverse complement strand
CGTCGTCGGACGGCGGACGCCGACGACCGCGGAGCGGCGCGCGACGGCACGTCGCGCCGGCGACCAGCAGGCACGCGCCGCAGAGCAGCGCGTACGCCGCGACCGCTGGCTCGCGGCGCTCGCCGACCTGCGCGCCGCGCAGGCGGACGTCGACCTGGTGCGCGCGCTGCTGCGTGACGACCCAGAGGAGCGCGACCCGCGCACGACGGCCCTGCTGGACGCGATCGGCGACGCCTACCTCGCTGAGCAGGTAGCCGAGCAGCGGCTCGACGCACTCGAGCGCGAGGACCGCGCAGCGCGAGAGGGGGTGCGCCGTGCCGCCGCATGACGCCGTGGCGGACATCCTCGCCGACTGGCGATCGGTGAGCCCGGAGGAGCGACACACGGCGCGGCCGATCATCGTCGAGCAGCTGCGCAGGGCGGGCGTCGACGCCCCGAACGCGGACGCGCTGCTCGGCGCCGACGTACCGCCGCCGGGCGCGGAGCACGACGGCGACACCGGCGGCGACCGTCCCGCCCACGACGCGCATGGCGGACGCGGCGGACGTCAGTCGCAGGCGACCGTGCTCCTCGAGATGCTCGGCGACCTAGACCTGTGGCATGCGCCCGACGGCGAGGCGTACGCGACTCTGCTACGCGACGACCACCGCGAGACGCACGCGCTGCGCACGCGCGCGATGCGCGAGTACCTGTCGTGGCGGTACTACGCTGCGCACCGTCGCCCCCTGCGCGGCGAGTCCCGCGGCGAGGTGCTCGACGTGCTCGAAGCGCGGGCGCGCTATGAGGGCGCCGAGCGCACCGCGTGGCTGCGTGTCGCCGAGCACGGTGGCGCGATCTACCTCGACCTCGGCGACCCGTCCTGGCACGCCGTCGAGGTCACTCCCGGCGGCTGGCGCATCGTCTCCGAGCCTCCCGTGCGGTTCCGCCGGGCTGCGACGACCCAGGCACTACCGATCCCGGTGGCCGGCGGCTCCCTCAGGCCGCTGCGCGAGCTCGTGCGGGTCGCGGGCGAGGACGACTGGCACCAGCTCGTCGGGTGGCTGCTCGCGGCACTGCGGCCCGCGGGGCCGTATCCGCTGCTTGCCCTCGGCGGGGAGCCGGGGGCAGCCAAGAGCACTACGGCACGCATCCTGCGCTCGCTCGTCGACCCGTGCGTCGCACCGCTGCGTGCCGAGCCGCGCGAGATGCGCGACCTGGTGGTCGCGGCAAAAAATGGATTGGTGGTCGCGCTCGACAACCTCTCGCGCGTGCCGCGGTGGCTGTCGGACGCGCTGTGTCGCCTCTCGACGGGCGGCGGCTACTCGGCGCGCGAGTACTACACGGACCTCGACGAGGTGGTCGCCGACGTGCAGCGCCCGGTGATCGTCACGGCGATCGAGGACGTGTGCACGCGCAGCGACCTCGCCGACCGGGCGCTCGTCGTGACGCTGCCGGCGATGCCCGAGACCGAGCGCCGGCCCGAGCGGGAGCTGTGGGGCGAGGTGGAGCGCATCCGCCCCGCGGTGCTCGGCGCGCTGCTCGATGCGGTGGCTCGTGGGCTGCGCGAGCTGCCCGACGTCCGGCCCGACCGTCTGCCGCGCATGGCCGACTACGGCGTCTGGCTCGCCGCGTGCGAGCCGGCCCTCGGCGTCGAGCCCGGTACGATGGTCGCGGCGTACACGCGCGGTCGACAGAGCGTGACCGCATCCACGCTCGAGGCGGAGCCCGTGGCGTCCGCGCTGCTCATGTGGCTGGCCGACCGGCCGGCGGGCTGGCGATGGGAGGGCACCACGGCAGACCTGCTCGGCGCGCTCGCTGAGCGGGTCGACGAGACGACCCGGCGAGACCGGCACCGGTGGCCGCAGTCCGTGCAGGCGATGACCGGCGCACTCCAGCGCCTGGCGCCCGCCCTGCGCGCGGAAGGCATCGTGGTGGAGCATCTGCCGCGGGCGACCGACCGCAGCCGGCGGCGCATGCTCCGGGTCACCCGACAGGGGCAGGCGGCAGAGAGAGGGGCGCGCACGTCCGACACGTCCGACACGTCCGACACGTCCGACACGTCCGCAGGACGGGCGCCGATCGCGGACGAGGTCGTCCGTGGCGGGCGAGCACGTCCAAGACCACGTCCGACGAGCACGTCCGCGTCCATCCGCGCCGATGCTGAGTTTTTCGACGGCGACGGACGGGCGGACGAGGTGGACGGGGTTGCCCCTACCTCTGCCGGCCGGGGGGTGGACCTGTGACGGCGTCGGCGGTGCTCGCCGAGCTACGCGCCCGTGGCGTCCGCGCCTACCGCCGGGGCGACAAGGTGCGTCTCGAGCCGCTCGAGGCCCTCACGCCCGAGCTGATCGAACGTGCCCGGGCTGTCCGCGACGAGCTGCTCGCGATCGTGTCCGACTCCCTGCCGGAAGCGACGGTGCCCACCGTGGCCGACCGCCTGCTCGAGCCCGGTCGCTGCCCCGACTGCGGCGACCGCCTGCCGTCCGTGCGCATGGTCGAGCTGTGCCGCCCCTGCCGGCTCGCCATCCGCCCCGACGCCTCGCTCGGGCTCGAGGTCGATCCGTGCCCCGCGTGCGGCGAGCGCGAGCGCTGGCGCGTCATGCACGCCGACGGCAAGGCGTGGCACGGAGCGCCATGGACCTGCACAGTGTGCGATCCGCCGCTACCGGGTGTCACGGTCGAGCGCGCGGTCGGCGAGGAGCCGCCACCGCGCTATCCGCTCGCGGTGCAGGTGGACGCGATCGAGCCTGCCGCCGGCCCGCTCCGTCTCAACGCTTGGACCACCGTCGTCGACGTCGAGAAGGCGATCAACGCGGACCTGGCACTGCTGCGCATCGCCGTCGCGCACTACTCCGGCGTGTGGGACGACCACGCCGAGCTCGCCGCCGCGACCGCCATCGGCGAGCGCATCGACGAGCTGCTCGAGCGCCTCGCGGCATGTGGCGCCCGCGTGCGCGTCGTGGCGCTGCAGTGACGCGATCTCGCCAGGAGCCGAGGATGCCTGCCGGCAAAGAGACGTTCGACCCGCCCGTCGAGGGCACCAACCTCGTCTCGCTCGTCCGCGGCGAGGAGCTGCTGCGCGCAACCTGGGTGCACTACCGCGGCACGAGCTTCCTCTCGCTGCGCATCTGGACGCCGCGCAAGGAC
>JBFMAS010000217.1:0-7754 GCA_040755575.1 Thermodesulfobacteriota bacterium | reverse complement strand
GGACCGTCAAGGGCGGCGGGCGAAAAAAGCCGCGGAGGCGGCGTCCGCACCGACCTCACGCAGCGCCCCGCACCACCCGGACCCGGGCCAGGCGGCGCCGGCCCACCGCGAGCAGGACCTCCTGCCCGACCGGGATGGTGCGGTTCGGGTCCTCGATCACCGCCTCGTCGATGCGCACCGCGCGCTGGGCCACCAGACGCCGCGCCTCGCTGTTCGAGCCCGCGAAGCCCACCGCCACCAGCAGCGCGTACAGCGCCACGCCGTCCCCCGCGGCGGCCTCGACCGTCCGCTCTTCGGCGGCGTAGTCGCTCCGCTCCTGGAAGCGCCGCTCGAAGTGCCGCTGCGCCTCCGCGGCCGTGGCGGCGCCATGGAACCGGGCCACCAGCTCGCGGGCGAGACCCTTCTTGGCCACCATCGGGTGCACCTCGCCCGAGGCGATGCGGCGTCCGAGGTCAGGCGCCTCGCTGCTCAGCAGCTCCGCGTAGCGCACCATCATCGGGTCCGACAGGGACATAAGACGGCCGAACATCTCCTCGGGCGGATCGGCGATCCCGATCGCGTTGCCGAGCGATTTGCTCATCTTCTGCTGCCCGTCGGTCCCCTCGAGCAGCGGCATGGTCAGGACGCACTGCGGCGCCTGACCGTACGCCTTCTGCAGCTCGCGGCCGACGAGCAGATTGAACCGCTGGTCGGTGCCCCCGACCTCGACGTCCGCCCGCAGCGCCACGGAGTCGTAGCCCTGTACCAGCGGATAGAGGAACTCGTGGATCCCGATCGGCCGATTCTCCCGCATTCTCTTGGCGAAGTCGTCGCGTTCGAGGATCCGCGCGACGGTGTACTGGGCGCACAGCCGCACCATGTCGGCGGACGACATCGCGTCCATCCACTCGGAGTTGAACCGGATCTCCGTACGCTCGGGATCGAGGACCTTGAAGACCTGCTCCTGATAGCTGCGCGCGTTCTCCTGGACCTGCTCGCGGGTCAGCGGCTTGCGGGTCTCGGACTTGCCGGTCGGGTCGCCGATCATCCCCGTGAAGTCGCCGATCAGGAACACCACCTCGTGTCCGCACTGCTGGAACTGGGCGAGCTTGCTCAGCACGACGACGTGCCCCAGGTGCAGGTCCGGCGCCGAGGGATCGGCCCCGAGCTTGACGCACAGCGGCCGCTTCTCCGCGACGCTCGTCGCGACCTTTCGGGCGAGCTCGCCCTCCGGGAGAACGTCGACGGCACCCCGCAGCAAAATCTCCATCTGTTGATCGACGCTCAACACGGGTCGTGGGTCTCCTGAAGCCGTTCGATGGACCTCGCCTGGCCGGTTGCCGGGTCCAGGTCGACCACCGCACCCTGCAGGATGATCGGCCCCTTCGCCACCTCGAACCGCGCCGGCATCTGGGTGATGAACTTCCGGAGCACCTCCTCGCGCCGCATGCCGATCACCGAGTCCGTGGGGCCGCACATGCCCGCGTCCGTCAGATACGCCGTGCCGCCGGGTAGCAGGCGCTCGTCCGCAGTCTGCACGTGCGTGTGCGAGCCGATGACGGCCGAGACCTTCCCGGCCAGGTACCACCCCACCGCGGCCTTCTCCGCCGTCGCCTCGGCGTGCATGTCGACCACCACCAGGTCCGCCGCCCCGGCGAGCGCCGCAACGGCAGCGTCCGCAGCCGCGAACGGCGAGTCGAAATCGCCCATGAAGGCTCGCCCGATCAGGTTGACGACCCCGACGCGCTCACCACCGGGCGCCCGCTGGACGGTCCAGCCGCGGCCCGGGTTCGACGCCGGAAAGTTCGCAGGGCGCAGGATGCGCTCCTCCTGCTCGAGCACCGGGACGATCCGGGCATGCTGCCAGATGTGGTTGCCCGACGTGATCACGTCGACGCCCGCGTCGAACAGCTCCTCCGCTGAGTCCGGGTCGAGACCCTTGCCGCCCGCGGCATTCTCGCCATTCGCGACCACGAAGCTCACGGAGCGCTCGCGGCGCACCGCCCGCAGCCGGCGGCGCAGCACTTGCCGCGCGCCCCGGCCCACCACGTCGCCCAGGAAGAGCAGTCGCATGGGCCGATCCTAGCTGCCGCCGTCGACGGGCGCCCGGAAGCGCCGCGCCTGCACCCGGCTCGGGCGCGCGCTAGCGCGCGAGCTCGCTCGCACGCGTCTCGCGGATCACGGTCACCTTGATCTGGCCCGGATAGGTCATCTCGTTCTCGATCTTGCGCGCCACGTCGCGGGCGAGGACGACCGCCTCGTCGTCGTTGATCCGGCTCGGCTCGACGAAGATGCGGATCTCACGCCCGGCCTGGACGGCGAACGACTTCTCGACCCCGTTGAAGGAGTTCGAGATCCGCTCGAGGTCTTCGAGACGGCGGACGTAGCTCTCGAGCACTTCGCGCCGAGCCCCTGGACGCGCCCCGGAGAGCGCGTCGGCCGCATCGACCAGCGGCGCGAGCAGCGTCTCCGCGCGGACCTCTTCGTGGTGCGCCGCGATCGCGTTGCAGATCTTCGCCGACTCACCGTACTTGCGCGCGATGTCGGCGCCGATCAGCGCGTGCGACCCTTCCACCTCGTGCGTCAGCGACTTCCCGATGTCGTGCAGCAACGCGGCCCGCCGCGCGTGCTTGGGGTTCAGCCCCAGCTCGCTCGCCATGACCCCGCAGATGAAGGCGGCCTCGATGGAATGCGCGAGGACGTTCTGGCCGTAGCTGTAGCGGTACTTGAGCATGCCGAGCAGCTTGATGATCTCAGGATGCACGCCGTGCACCCCGACCTCGAACAGGGCTTTCTGCCCGGCCTCGCGAACCGTCTCCTCGACCTCCTGCTCGGCCTTGCGCACGAGCTCCTCGATGCGGCCAGGGTGGATCCGGCCGTCCGAGACCAGCTTCTCGACCGCTGTGCGCGCAATCTCCCGGCGCACCGGGTTGTGGCACGAGATGACGACCGTTTCGGGGGTATCGTCGATGATCAGATCGACCCCGGTCGCCGCCTCGATCGCGCGGATGTTGCGCCCCTCGCGTCCGATCAGCCGTCCCTTCATGTCGTCCGTGGGCAGGTGGACGATCGAGATCGTCCGCTCGGCGACGAACTCTCCGGCCAGGCGCTCGATCGCGACGGCGACCACCTTCTTCGCGCGGCGCTCGGCGTCGGCGTGGGCCTCCTCCTCGATCTGCCGGATCCGCTTCGCGGCTTCGTGGCGGCTCTCCGCCGTGATCTCGTCGAGCAGCGCCTTGCGGGCCTCGTCGCGGCTCAAGCCGGCCGCGCGCTCGAGCGACCGCCGGGCCTCCTCGAGGGAGACCTGCAGCGACGCCCGCAGCTCCTCCGCCTGCCGCTCCTTCTCGCGTAGCCCGGTGTCGCGCCGGTCGAGCTCGCCCGAGCGCGTCTCCAGCTTCGCCACCTGGCGCTCGATCTCGAGGCTCTGGCTCGCGAGCCGCTTCTCGCTCGACTGCAGGTTGGCCCGCTGCTCGCGCGACTCTTGCTCGAACTCGGCGCGGGAGCGGAGCAGCTCGTCTTTCGCCTGGACCTGCGCCTCGCGGCGCAGCGTCTCGGCCTCCCGTCGTGCGTCAGCGAGGATCCGTTCGCGGGCCTCTCCGGCCTCCCGGGCGATCGCCGCAAGCTGCCGGCGGCGCGCCAGGAAAAGCACCAGCGCCGCGACGGCCGCTATCACGAAGCCGAGCAATCCGGCTTGCCAATTGGTCACTTGTAGCTCTCCAAGATCGCGCTGCGATCCGAGTTCTCGTCACGGTTGCGCCCCCAGATGAACCGACGCCTGCGTAACATTATGCTGACTGTTAGACACGCTGATCCCCGAGGCTGCGCGACCCTAGGAAGCGGGCACGCGCGGTGTCAAGGCACCACGTCCAGACCGGTCCTCAGTCCGCGCCGAGCAGGCCATCGAGGTAGCCGTCCGGGTCGAAGGGCTGCAGGTCATCGACGCCCTCGCCGACGCCCACGAACCGCACGGGCAGGTCCAGCTCGTGGCTGATGGCCACGACCACCCCGCCCTTCGCCGATCCGTCGAGCTTGGTGAGGATCACGCCCGTAACGTCGACCGCCTGGCCGAAGATCCGCGCCTGTGACACCGCGTTTTGCCCGGTGGTCGCGTCGAGCACCAGCAGCACCTCGTGCGGTGCGCCGGCCTGTACCCGGTCGATCACACGTCTCACCTTCTTGAGCTCCTCCATCAGGTTCACCTTGGTGTGCAGGCGACCTGCCGTATCGACGAGAACCACGTCGACCCCGCGTGCGATCGCGGCCTTCATGCCGTCGAACACCACCGAGGAAGGATCGGTACCGGGGTTCTGACGCACGATCTGCGACCCCGTGCGCTCCGCCCAGACGGCGAGCTGATCGATCGCCGCGGCACGGAAGGTGTCGCCAGCGATCAGCAACACCGAGCGGCCGGCCGCTCGGTGCCGCGCAGCGAGCTTGCCGATGGTGGTCGTCTTGCCGACCCCGTTCACACCCACCACGAGCACGACCCACGGCCTGTGCGGCAGCTCCGGGGGCTGCGCCGGCGGCTCGGGCAGCAGCGCCCGCATCTCCGCGCGCAACGCGGCCGCCATGCGCGCGGGGTCGCGCTCGTGGGCGGGAAGACGGCGCAGCCCATCGAGCAGGCGCTGCGTCGCGCGCACGCCGACGTCGCCCTCGATGAGGACCTCCTCGAGCCGGTCCAGACCATCGTCGCCTTCCGCGCTCGTCCGCAGCGCGGCGCCGAGCCGCCCGGCGAGTGCCGCGCGGCTCTTGGCGAGACCGCGGCGCAGGCGCTGGCGGTAGGATTCGACGGGCGGTGCAGCGGCTTCGCGCTCCCCGCGCGCCGCTTCTGCCACGACGGCCGCCGCGCCGCCCAGCCGACGACCGCCGCGTCCTCGGAGCGAGCCGAGCAGCGCGATCAGGATCGCGACCGCCCAGGCGGCGCCCCAGAAGACGAGCGTCGAGGTCGGGTCCAGGGCTTCCACTCAAGCCCCGACGGTGCTCTTCACGCGTTGGCGGCGAGCCCGACGGACGGCGCCTCGCGTCCGGAGAGCGACACCGAGACGACCTGCGAGACGCCGGGCTCGGGCATGGTGACACCGTAGAGGGAGTGGCACGCCTCCATCGTACGCTGGTTGTGCGTGATGACGATGAACTGTGTCCGCTCGCTCATCCGCTGCAGCAGGGCGTTGAAGCGGCTGACGTTGGCGTCGTCCAGCGGCGCGTCCACCTCGTCTAGCAGGCAGAAGGGCGTCGCGCGCAAGCTGAACAGCGCCATGATCAGGCTCACGGCCGTCAGCGCGCGCTCGCCGCCGGACAGCATCGTGTTGCCGACGCGCTTGCCGGGCGGCTGGGCTTCGATCTCGACACCGGTCTCGAGCAGATTGTTCGGATTGGTGAGCTTCAGCGACGCGGTACCGCCGCGGAAGAGCTCGACGAAGATCTCTCGGAACTTCTCGTTCGCCTTCTCGAACGTGTCGCGAAAGCGCGTACGCGTCGTCCGGCTGAGCTCGGCGATCGTCCGGTTCAGGTCCTCCATCGACCTTTCCAGGTCGTTGCGCTGCGTCTCGAGGAACGAGAGCCGCTCTTCGAGCTCGCGTGCGTCCGCGATCGCCGTCACGTTCACGTCACCGAGCCGTGCGATGCGCTCCTTCAGCTCGGCGACCCGGCCGGTCGCGCCTTGCGCGTCGAACCCCTGCGGGACCACGAGCGTATCGACCTCGAGGCCGTGGCGCTCGCGGGTATTGGCGGCGAGCGCGTCGAGCTGTGCGCGCCGCTCCGCGAGCTTGACCTCCAGGCCCCGACAACGCTCGCGAGCCTCCTCGAGCTCTCGACGCGCCTTCGCGAGCGCGGCCTCGGCGATACGAAGCGTCTCCTGCGTCTCCTTCGACGCGCGCCGCGCTTCCTCCACCTCGCGCTCGCCACGCGCGAGAACGTCGCGCGCTTGCTCGAGGTCCGTTGCCAGCTGCCGACACGCCGCCTGGCTGGCGTCGCGCTCGGTGGTCAGCTCCGCGCCCTCCGCCTCCAGCGCGCCGCGCCGCGCCGCCAGCAGCGCCTGCTCGTGCGCGAGCCGCCGCAGCTCGCCCTCGACGGTGGTCAGGGCGTGGCGGGCGGCCGTCACCGCTTCGCGGGCGCCGTCGCGACGCGAAGTACAGGCCTGCAGCACGCGTCGCTGGGTCTCGAGCGCCTCCTCCGCCCGCGCGACGCGCGCCTCGCTCGCCGCGACGGCCTCCTCGCGCTGCCGGACCTCGGCATCGGCCTCGTCGAGCGCGGTCCGCGCGCGAGCGGTCGCTGCTTCCGCCGCGGCGAGATCCGCTTCCGCCTCGGCCACCCGCGCCTGGGCGGCGAAGTGCTCGCGCTGCGCGCCGTCCGCAGCGTGCTCCGCCGCGACGAGCGCCAGCGTGGCCGAGTGGGCCTGCGCGTCGAGCTCACGCAGCCGGCCGGCCAGGGCGGCGCATTCGTCGCGCGCCTCGCCCAGCCGGAGCTCGATCGCCGAGAGCCGCACCTCGTCCTCGGCGAGCTGTGCCGTGAGCTCGCCCAGCGCGCGGCGACGCGCCAGCAGCTCGGTGCCCCGCAATGCCCTACCACCCGTCACGATGCCGCGACGGTCGACCAGATCGCCCGCGCGCGTGACCCAGCTGAAGCCGTTGCCGTGCGCGCGCCAGGCCGCGACGGCGCCCTCCAGATCGTCGGCCAGACCGATGCCGCCGAACAGGGCGCCACGCAGCTCGTCGTGCGCGCCCCGCACCCCGATCATGGCGGCCAGGGGTGCCGTCCCGGGCGACAGCTCCTCGCCGTCGCGTCGTGCGCCGCGCGGTGACAGCGGGACCAGCGAGACACGACCCTCGCCCGCCTCGCGGAGCCCCTGCGCGAGCGCGGCTCCGTCCTCCGTGGTGTCGACGATCGCCCCGCGGAGGAGGTCGCCCAGCACCGCGGCGACGGCCGGCTCGAGCTCGGTCGGGATGTCGAGGGCGTCGACGACGAGGCCGCGCGGCCGCGGCTCGAGGCCCATCACCGTCG
Source organism: Thermodesulfobacteriota bacterium (assembly GCA_040755575.1). GTDB lineage: Bacteria > Desulfobacterota > Binatia > UBA12015 > UBA12015 > DATCMB01. The sequence continues at coordinate 776 of JBFMAS010000217.1, read as the reverse complement.
TGATCCCTTCCGCATAGCCGTCGAACGCCTGCTCGCGGCTGCGCAGCCCGTCCAACCTGCCGCGCACGTGCACCATCGCCTCGCGCACGGCGACCTGGTTCTCCTCCAGCCGCCGGAGCTCTTCCTCGCCGGCTCGCAGCGCGGCCGCGGCATGGAGCTGGTCCTCCGACAGGCGGGCGTGTGCGGCGCGTGCCGCATCGAGCGCTCCCACCGCCTCGGCGACCTGGGCCGCCGCGAGGTCGAGGTCGTGGCGCCGGCTCGCCAGCCGCTCCGTCAGCCGGTCGCGCTGATCGCTCGACCCGGCGAGGCGCGCGACACACTCGGCTCGTCGCTCGCTCGCCCCCGCAGCCCTGCCGCGCTCCTCGTTCAGCGCGGACAGCGCGCTAGCGTGCTCTTGCTCGCAGCGCTCGTGCAGCGGTCGCACCGCCTCGACTTCTCGCTCGACGACCGACAGTGCATCGTCCGCCGTGCGCGACGCCTCCCGCGCGTTCGCGAGCTCCTGCTCGGTCGCGCTCGCGCGGCTTGCGAGCGAGGCTTCCTGCTCGCCGAGCGCCGCGCCCTCCTCGGCGCCGCGGGCGAGCCGCACCTCGATCGTGCGAATGGTATCCTGCAACGCCGTCCGCCGCTCGGACATGCGGACCACGGCTTCGCTCGCCTCCCCGAGCGCCGCGAACGCCCGCTCGATGCGCTCGCTCACGAGACGCTCCTCGGCGCCCGCAGCCGCCCTCGCCTGCTCCTCGGCCTCGACGCGCTCGTTGCCCGAGCGCGCCACTTCC
>JBFMAS010000216.1:0-3959 GCA_040755575.1 Thermodesulfobacteriota bacterium | reverse complement strand
GCGCGGGCGGCTTCGCCCGCTTGCCGGCGGCGCCCGCTCCGCCCTGCTCGTGCCGATTCTGGCGCTGCGCGCGCTGGTTGCGGCGCTCGCGCAGCAGGTCCTCGAGCTCGTCCATGAACTGGTTGATGTCCTGGAACGAGCGGTAGACCGACGCGAAGCGGACGTAGGCGACCGTGTCGAGCTCGTAGAGCGCCTGCATCACGGCCTCGCCGATCACCGAGCTCGGCACCTCGCGCTCGCCGCGGTCGAGGAGCATGCGCTCGATCCGGTCGACCGCCTGCTCGATCGCCTCGAGGCTGACCGGCAGCTTCTCGCACGCCTTCTTGAGCCCGGCGACGATCTTCATCCGGTCGAACGGCTCGCGCCGGCCGTCCTTCTTGACCACCGCGGGCAGGTACTCCTCGACGCGCTCGTAGGTCGTGAAGCGGCGCCCGCACTTCTCGCACTCGCGGCGCCGCCGGATGACGTCGCCTTCCTTGCCGAGCCGCGAGTCGATGACGCGGTTGTTCAGGTCCCGGCAGGCGGGGCACTTCATGCCGGGCCGGCCTCAGTGCCGGTAGAGCGGGAATCGCCGGCAGAGCGCGGTGGTCTCTTCCGCGATCCTGGCGAGTGCCGTCTGGTCGCCGACGTGCGACAGCGCGCGGGCGATCAGGTCGGCGATCTCCTGCATCTCGGGCTCGCGCATGCCGCGCGTCGTCACGGTCGGCGTGCCCATGCGGAGCCCGCTCGTGACGAACGGCGAGCGCGTCTCGAACGGGACCGTGTTGCGGTTCGCGGTGATGCGCGCCTGGTCGAGCGTCTCCTGCGCGACCTTGCCGGTGATCTCGCTCGCGCGGAGGTCGATCAGCAGCAGGTGGTTGTCGGTGCCGCCCGAGACCAGGCGGAAGCCGCGCCGGCTCAGCCCCTCGGCGAGCGCCTTGGCGTTCCTGACCACCTGCTGCTGATAGGTGCGGAAGGCCGGCTGCGCCGCCTCGTGCAGCGCGACCGCCTTGGCGGCGATGACGTGCATCAGCGGGCCGCCCTGGTTGCCGGGGAAGACCGTGCTGTTGATCGCCTTCTCCTCGGCCGCGCGGGCGAGGATCATGCCGCCGCGCGGCCCGCGCAGCGTCTTGTGCGTCGTCGTGGTGACGAACTCGGCGTAGGGCACGGGCGAGGGATGCTCGCCCGCAGCGACCAGCCCGGCGAAGTGCGCCATGTCGACCATCAGCTTGGCGCCGACCTCGTCCGCTGCCTCGCGGAAGGGCGCGAACTCGACGATGCGCGGGTAGGCGCTGTGCCCCGCGACGATCATCTTCGGGCGGTGCTCGCGCGCGAGCTTCCGCACCGCGTCGTAGTCGATGCGCTGGTCCTCCTCGCGTACGCCGTACGGCACCACCTTGAACCACTTGCCGGAGAAGTTCGCCGGATTGCCGTGCGTCAGGTGGCCGCCGTGCGACAGGTTCATGGCGAGGATCGTGTCGCCCGGCTGGAGCTGCGAGAAGTACACCGCCATGTTCGCCTGCGAGCCGGAGTGCGGCTGGACGTTGGCGAACTCGGCGCCGAACAGCGCCTTGGCCCGGTCGATCGCGAGCTGCTCGACGACGTCGACGTGCTCGCAGCCGCCGTAGTAGCGCTTGCCCGGATAGCCCTCCGCGTACTTGTTGGTGAGGACGGAGCCCTGCGCCTCGAGCACCGCCCGGCTGGCGGCGTTCTCGGACGGGATCAGCTCGAGGTTGTCCTCCTGGCGGCGCCGCTCCCGGGCGATCGCGGCCGCGATCTCGGGATCGACGTCCGCGAGGTCTGCGTCGATCGGGCTCACTTGTGGCTTTCGATGTAGGCGACGACGTCCCCGACGGTGCGGATCTTCTCCGCTTCCTCGTCGGAGATCTCGAGGTCGTACTCCTCCTCGAGCGCCATCACGAGCTCGACGATGTCGAGCGAGTCCGCTCCCAGGTCCTCGATGAACGACGCGTTCGGCTGCACCTCGTCCTCGCTGACGCCGAGCTGCTCGCAAACGATTTCTTTGACCTTCGCCTCGACTGCTGAAGCCATCGGAGTTTCCTCCCCTACCCTGGTCCACCGGGTCCGAGCGCGTGATTTCCGCTGCTTTACCGCTCGACGGCTCCGCGCGCCATAGCGCGGCAGCGACCGGAGCGGCCGAGCCGACCGGGCTCACATGTACATGCCGCCGTTGATCGCGAGGACGTGGCCCGTGATGTAGCCGGCCGTCGGACCCGCCAGGAACGCGACCGCCGCCGCGACCTCGGCTGCGCTGCCGAGGCGGCCGAGGGGGATGCTGCCGAGGTACGCCGTGCGCACCGCCTCGGGCAGCGCGGAGGTCATCTCCGTGTCGATGAAGCCCGGCGCGACGGCGTTCACGGTGACGTTGCGCGACGCGAGCTCGCGCGCGAGCGCGCGGGTGAAGCCCTCGACCCCGGCCTTGGTCGCCGCGTATGGAGCCTGCCCGGCGTTGCCGATCGCGCTGACGATGGACGTGACGTTGACGATCCGGCCCGAGCGCGCGCGCACCATCGCTCGCGCGGCCGCCTTGCTGCAGTGGAAAACGCCGCTCAGGTTGACCGCGAGAATGCGCTCCCAGTCCTCGGTCTTGTAGCGCAGGACGAGCCCGTCGAGCGCGATGCCGGCGTTGTTGACCAGGATGTCGAGCCGCCCGCGCTCGGTCACGAGACCGGCGATGGCGGACGAGCTGCCCTCGGCGTCGGCGACGTCGAAGCGCAGCGGCGCGGCGCTGCCGCCGGCGGCGGCTATGGCCGCGACGCACTCCTCCGCCGCCTGCGCGTTGCTGTGGTAGTTGACGGCGACGTGCGCCCCCTGGCGCGCGAGCTCCTGCGCCACGGCGCGGCCGATCCCGCGGGAGGCGCCGGTGACGAGCGCCACCTGTCCGGCGAGGGAGGGCGCGTCGCTCATCGGCGCACGCTCGCGAGCGCCCCCCGCACGCCGGCGACGTCGTCGGTCGTGAGGCACCCGAAGTCGGGCGCGATGCGGCGCAGCAGGCCGCACAGCACCTTGCCCGGGCCGGCCTCGATGCCCCTGCCGGTGCGTGCCGCGACGCCGCGCGCGCAGTCCTCCCAGCGCACGGCCGCGGTGATCTGCGCGCACAGCTTCGCGCGGACGTCGTCGGCGCTCGCGTAGGGCTCGGCGTCGACGTTCGCGAGCACGGTGCCGCGCGGCGCGCGCACGGGGACGTCGCGCAGCAGCTCCGCCATGCGCTCGCGCGCCGGGGCCATCAGCGGGCTGTGGAACGGCGCGCTGACCTTGAGCCGCATCGCACGCACCCTGCGCACGGCGGCCGCCTTCTCGAGCCGCTCGACCGCGGTCGCGTGCCCCGAGACGACGACCTGCCCCGCGCCGTTGACGTTCGCCGGCACGACGACCTCGCCGTCGGCGCGGGCCGCGGCGCAGAGCTCCTCGGCCGTCGCGAGGTCGGCGCCGAGCAGCGCCGCCATCGCGCCGACGCCGGGCGGAACCGCCTCCTGCATGAAGCGGCCGCGCGCACGGACCGCGCGCACCGCGTCGGCGAGGGACAGCGCGTCCATGCACACCAGCGCCGACCACTCGCCCAGGCTGTGTCCGGCAGCGACCTCGGGCACGAGCCCGCCCTCGCTCGCGAGCACGCGCGCCACCGCGACCCCGGTGACGAGCAGCGCGGGCTGCGCGTTCTCGGTCAGCGTGAGCGTCTCTTCAGGTCCGGCGAAGCAGAGCCGGCTCAGCGGCTCGCCGAGGGCGTCGTCACCCTCGGCGAAGGTCTCGCGAGCGACGGCGAACTCGCGGCACAGGTCCTCGCCCATGCCGACCCGCTGCGAGCCCTGGCCCGGGAAGAGCAGCGCGGGGGCGCTCACTTGTCCCTCCCGGGAGCGCTCGGCGGCGGCTCGACGGGCGGCTGCTCCGTGGCTTGCGGCGGCGCGGGCGCGGGCGGTGCCGTCGCCGGCTCCTCGACGACCGGCGGCGGCTCGACCGCG
>JBFMAS010000215.1:0-5183 GCA_040755575.1 Thermodesulfobacteriota bacterium | reverse complement strand
CGCCGGCGCGCGACCGCCACGACGCGGGCGATGCGCGACGCCGCGCTCAAGGCGAAGCTCACCGCGCAGGGCGTCGCGGCGCAGCGCGAGCAGAAGCGCCGGCGTGTCGAGAGGTCGCTCGAGCGCGTCGCGAAGAAGCTCGACCAGAAGCTGTTCGGCGCGGCTGCCCAGGCCGCCGCCAAGGTCGCCGACCTGCAGGACTCGCTGAAGGCCTGGGGCCGTGGCATCGGCGCCGGTGGACCGCGCGATCCGGGGCAGAGCATCGATCTCGGCCGGCGTCTGGCGGACAACGCGAAGATGCGCCGCCTGTTCCAGATCTTCGGCCGCATGCGCGAGCAGGCGCTGTCCGTTCGGCGCCGCGTCCTCGATCGCACCGACGAGGAGCTCTACGAGGTGCGCCAGGGACGCGGCCTCGAGGACGTCGGACGGCTGATCCCGCACGAGCTGGTCGCGCTCTCCCACCCGCTCCTGCGGCTCGACTTCCAGCGCCGCCTGCTCGACGGCGGCGTGCTCACCTACTCGCTGCGCGGCCTCGACCAGCGCGGGCGCGGCCCCCTCGTCGTCTGCCTCGACACCAGCTCGTCGATGGCCGGCGAGAAGGAGATCTGGTCGAAGGCGGTGACGCTCACCTTCGTCGAGCTCGCCCGCCGCCGGCGACGCCGCTGCCACGTCGTCTGCTTCTCCTCGGGGGATCGCGGCCTGCGCGACTTCGACATGAACCCGGGCGCGCCGTGGGCGGTGGCGCTCGAGCGTACCCTCGACCTCGCCGAGCACTTCCCGGGCGGCGGCACCGACTTCATGGCGCCCCTCGACGCGGCGAGCGCACGCCTCGAGGAGCGCGACATGCGCCGCGGCGACGTCGTGCTGATCACCGACGGGGAGTGCGAGGTCGCACCCGAGTGGCTGGAGCGCTTCCGGGAGCGCAAGCGCAAACGAAATTTCGCGGTGTACTCGATTTTGATCGACGTCCATTCCGCGCGCGCCGAGACGGTCCGGGCGCTGTCCGACCGCGTCTCGCTGGTGTCGGATCTGCGCGCGGACACGCGGCACCTGTTCGCCGAGCCGAAGCGCCGCCGCCGCGCGGCCTGAGCGCCCTGGGCCCTTGGCACGTCGCGTGACACGGGATATGAGCCGGCCAGTCCCGACGTACGAGCGCTGAACCGCGAAGCGCCGGGCCGGCAATCGGTCCCCACCGCCGGCCACGACGCGATGCTCGCCCGCGGCAAACCTGTGGAGGTGTCATGAAGAAGGTCACGTGCTCTCTCGCGCTTGTGCTCGCGCTTGCCGCTCCGCTCGTCGCGCAGGCTGACGTCAAGCCGGGCGACAAGATCGGCGCGGCGAACGCGGCGCAGGTCAAGGACCTCGTGTCGCCCGGCATCCTCTGGTGCATCGAACACGGCATGCCGATGACGATCGTCGAAACCAAGCCGATCTCGATGCCGCGCGCCTATCGCGAGGCGACCGAGAAGTACTCCGGCCAGGTGAAGCTGTCGCCCGACGGACGCCGCCTCGAGGGCTGGGTGGCCGGCCTGCCGTTCCCCAACATCGATCCGAACGACCCGCAGGCGGCGTTGAAGATCGCCTGGAACTTCGACCGCCGGTTCCAGATCACCGACGACTTCGACGCCCGGAACTTCGACGCCGACGTCGGCACGATCGAGAACGACAAGGAGATGAGCGTCGAGCGCCACTATCTCCTCGATCACCTGCGGCGCTTGATGTACATCGGCCGCCTCTACGTCGACCCCAAGCCCGAGATGCCGAGCAAGGACAAGGTGCAGTACCGCCAGTCCCTGCACCCGATCCTCGAGCCGTTCGACCTCAAGGGCGTCGGCGTCACGAGCTACCGCTACATCGATCCCGACAGGCAGGACGACAGCTGGCTCTACCTGCCGTCGCTCCGCCGCGTGCGCCGGCTCTCCGCCGCGCAGCGCTCGGACGCGCTCTTCGGCCAGGACACCGACCTCGACAGCTACTACGGCTACGACGGCCACCCCGCGTGGATGGACTGGACCTTCATCGGCGAGAAGGAGGTGCTCGGAGTCCTGCACGGGCGGAACTTCCCCATCAAATGGGCCGAGGGTCGCGGCAGCTTCGCCTTCGACGAGGACTGGGAGAAGCGCAAGGTCTGGGTGGTCGAGGCGAAGTCGAAGTTTCCGCAGTACGCCTACTCGAAGCGCATCATCTTCATCGACAAGGAGGCGTGGGTCGTCCTCTACTCCGACATCTACGACCGCGCCGGCAACCTGTGGAAGGTGTGGGTCAACGACTTCACCTTCCGCAAGCAGACGCCGGTCGGCAAGGTGCAGTACGAGGACGAGATGGCCTTCGGCCCCGCGATCATGATGGTCGACGTCCAGGCCTCGCACGCGACCAAGGCGGCGCTCCCGAGTCCGCGCTTCCCGGGCGAGGAGGGCCTCTACTTGAACCAGGGCGAGAAGTCCGGAACCACCGAGCAGTTCTTCACCATCGCGGCGCTGGTCGAGTCCGCGCGCTAGCCGGCTGATGCCGACGGAGGGAGCCATGAGGAAGATCGTGCTGGTGGCGGCCGCTCTGGCCGCGGCGTTCCCGGCGTCCGCACAGACCGGCTCGGACGCGAGCAAGGCTCAGAGCGCGAAGCCCAAGGAGATCCAGGCGCTCGGCGGCTTGAAGAGCGACCTCGAAGAGGAAGCGGCGATCCGCAAGCTCTACGCGCAGTACACCGAGGCGTGGAACCGGCACGACGTGCCGGCGATGGTCTCTTTCTGGGCGATCGACGGCGACTACATGGAGCCGGACGGCCGCCACGCGAGGGGCCGTGACGAGGTCGAGAAGCTGTTCACGCAGGAGCACCGGACGGCGTTCAAGGGCAGCACCCTGTCGCTCACCATCGAGACCGTGTGGTTCATCACCGAGAACGTCGCGATGGTGGACGGCAAGTACGACCTGAGCGGCGTCGTCGACCTGCAGGGCAAGCACCTCCCGGTACGGACCGGCCACCTGACCGCGATCCTGCTGCGCGAGGACGGTACGTGGAAGGTCGCCGCCGGACGCGCCATGATCCCGGTGCCGCTCGTCTACCGCGAAGGCTGAGGCCCGGGTGCGCCCGCGGCGCGTTCGACGCTAGCTAGGGTGTGCCCGTGAGCGACGGAGATCCGGCAGCGCCGAAGGACGCGACGGCCGCGACGCGCGCTGCGAACGCCGCGGTGGCGGAGCGCCTCCCGCTCGCCGACCGCGCCGACTTCGCGCGCGCCGCGCGAGGCCGCATCGCGCTGCCGGCGAGCCCGCGGGTGATGCACGCGGCGGGCTTCCCGGTGTGGAACCTCGACGACTACGCTTTCCTCGACGGCGAGGCGCCCGCCACGGTGAATCCGAGCCTGTGGCGGCAGGCGCAGCTCAACCGGCACGCCGGCCTGTTCGAGGTGGCCGAAGGCTTCTACCAGGTGCGCGGCCTCGACCTCGCCAACGTCAGCTTCGTGCGCGGCGACACCGGCTGGATCGTGATCGATCCGCTGACCTCCGAGGAGACGGCCCGGGCAGCGCTCGAGCTGGTGCGCACGCGTCTCGGCGAGCGCCCCGTGCACGCGGTGATCTACACGCACAGCCACCTCGACCACTTCGGCGGCGTGCGCGGCGTGGTCGACGAGCGCGACGTCGCTGCCGGCCGAGTGCAGGTCCTCGCCCCCGAAGGCTTTCTCGAGGCGGCCATCAGCGAGAACGTCATCGCGGGCACCGTCATGGCCCGGCGCTCGACGTACATGTACGGCATGCTGCTGCCGCGCAACCCGCACGGCCACGTCGACGCGGGCCTCGGCAAGGGCCTGCCGCTTCTCGCCACGTCCGGGCTGATCGCGCCGACCGAGGAGATCCGCGCGAGCGGCGAGGAGCGCACGATCGACGGCGTGCGGATGGTGTTCCAGCTCACGCCGGGCACCGAGGCGCCCGCCGAGATGAACCTCCACTTCCCCGAGCGGCGGATCCTGTGCATGGCCGAGAACTGCACGGCCACGCTGCACAACGTCTACACGCCGCGCGGCGCGCAGGTGCGCGACGCGCTCGCCTGGAGCAAGTACGTCCAGCAGGCGATCGAGCTGTTCGCCGGGCGCTCTGACGCCGTCTTCGCGAGCCACCACTGGCCGCGCTGGGGCGCGGACGACGTGCGCCGCTTCCTGGAGAAGCAGCGCGACCTCTACCGCTGGCTGCACGACCAGACGATGCGCCGGGCGAACCGGGGGCAGACGATGCTCGAGATCGCGGAGGAGCTCCGCCTGCCGGAGTCGCTCGGCGACGAGTTCTTCAACCGCAGCTACTACGGCACCGTGAGCCACAACGTGAAGGCGATCTACCAGCGCTACCTGGGGTGGTTCGACGGCAACCCGGCGAACCTGCACCCGCTGCCGCCCGTCGAAGCGGGGCGGCGCTACGTCGAGCTCGCCGGCGGCGCCGAGGAGCTGCTGCGCAAGGCGCGCGCGAGCTTCGCGACCGGCGACTACCGCTGGACCGCGCAGCTCGTGAACCACCTCGTGTTCGCCGAGCCGGGCAACGTCGACGCGCGCCGGCTGCAGGCCGACGCGCTCGAGCAGCTCGGCTACCAGGCGGAGTCGGCGCCATGGCGTGATTTCTATTTGACAGGCTCGCAGGAGCTGCGTCACGGCGTGCCGAAGCTCGGCCGCAACGCAGCCTCCGGCGACGTCGCGCGCGCCATGACGGTGGAGATGCTGATCGACTACCTCGCGGTGCGGCTCGACGGAGAGGCGATCGGCGCGCGGCGGGTCGAGCTCACCCTCGACGTCACGGATCGCGGCGAGGTGCACGCCGTCGGCGTGCAGGACGGCACGCTGCACCACGTGCCGGGCCGGCGCGCGGATGATCCGGACGCCGCGCTGTCGCTGACGCACGCCGCGCTGGTCGCGCTCGCGCTCGGCTCGGCCTCGCTCGCCGACCTCGAGGCGCGTGGCGAGCTCGCGGTCGCGGGAGATCGCGAGGCGCTCGAGACGCTGCTCGCGGCGCTCGACGCCTTCTCGCTCGGGTTCCCCATCGTGGAGCCGTGAGCGCACCGCGATGCCGCGCGAAGGAGACGGCGGCGCGAACCGCCGAGAGAGCGCGCTCGGCGGCGTGCGCGTCCTCGACCTGACCGACCTGTCGGGGGCGCTGTGCGCGCGCTTGCTCGGCGACCTCGGCGCGGACGTCGTGCGCGTCGAGCC
>JBFMAS010000214.1:0-8847 GCA_040755575.1 Thermodesulfobacteriota bacterium | reverse complement strand
GGCGTCCCGGCGGCGTCGCACGGCTGGCGCGAGGCGCTGCTCGTGCCGTGCGCGGTCGGGATCATCCACGTCGCCTACGGAGGCGGCATGCTGTGCGGCGCGATGACGGGCCTCGTCCCGGCGCGCGCGAAGGAGGCTCGATGACTGCCCCAGCCACCGCCCTGGTCGATCGGCGAGCGCGCGACGCGGCGCGCCGCGGACGCCGCCGCACGACGTGGCTGCCGTACCATCGTCCCTCGATCGGCGAGGAGGAGATCGCCGAGGTGGTCGACACGCTGCGCTCCGGCTGGATCACCAGCGGCGAGAAGGTGCACCGCTTCGAGCACGACTTCGCGGAGCTGCTCGGCGTGCCGGACGCGCTCGCGGTGAGCTCCGGCACCGCCGCGCTGCATCTCGCGATGCTCGTCAACGGCATCCAGCCGGACGACGAGGTGATCGTGCCGACCTACACCTTCACCGCGTCGGCCGAGGCCGTGACCTACGTCGGCGCGCGTCCCGTGCTGGTCGACGTCGACCCGGTCACCTGCAACGCGACCGCGGACACGATCGCGCGTGCGATCGGTCCGCGCACCAGGGCGGTCGTCGTGGTCCACATCGCCGGCCAGCCGTGCAGCATGGACCCGATCCGCACGCTGTGCGACGCGCACGGGCTGAAGATCGTCGAGGACGCCGCGCACGCGCTGCCCGCGATGTACCGCGGGCGCTACGTCGGCACGCTCGGCGACGCGGCGGCCTTCAGCTTCTACGCGACGAAGAACGTCACGACGGGCGAGGGCGGCATGCTGACGGCGTCGGCCGCCTTGCTCGCGGAGGCTCGCGTGCTGGCGTGCCACGCGATCAGCCGCGACGCGTGGAAGCGCTACCGCGAGGAAGGCACCTGGTACTACGAGGTCGTCGGCAGCGGCTGCAAGTACAACCTGAGCGACATCCACGCGAGCCTCGGCATCCACCAGCTCCGCAAGCTCGGCGAGTTCCACGCGCTGCGCCGGCACTACGCGGCGCTCTACGAGCGGGGCTTCGCGGACCTCGACGCCGTCGTCACGCCGCGCGAGACGCCCGGCACGCTGCACGCGTGGCACCTCTACCTGCTCCGGCTCGTCCCGCAGGCGCTGCGCATCGACCGCAACCGCTTCATCGAGGAGCTGCGCGCCCGCAAGATCGGCACCAGCGTCCACTTCATCCCGCTGCACCTGCATCCGTACTACCAGGAGGTCTGGGGCTACCGGCCCGGCGACTTCCCGCACGCCGAGGAGGCGTACCGCGACACCATCAGCCTGCCGCTCTACCCCGGCATGGCGCCGTCGGACGTCGACGACGTGGTGGAGGCCGTGCGCGACGTCGTCGCCGCGCACCGGCGTTGAGGGGAGGCGCGTGTCGCGCGCCCGGATCGACGCGGCGCTCCGCCGCGGGCTCGACGTGACGGCGGCCGCGCTCGCCCTGCTGCTGCTCGCGCCGCTGCTCCTCGTGCTCGCGCTGCTGGTACGCGCGACGTCGAGCGGCCCCGCGCTGTTCGTGCAGCAGCGGATCGGACGCGGCGGGCGCCCCTTCGGCCTCGTCAAGTTCCGGACGATGTGCACCGGCGCCGCGACGCAGGGACCGCCGATCACCGCGGCCGGCGATCCGCGCGTGACGCGCGTCGGCCGCCTGCTGCGGCGCACCAAGCTCGACGAGCTGCCGCAGCTCTGGAACGTGCTGCGCGGCGACATGAGCCTCGTCGGGCCGCGCCCCGAGGTGCCGCGCTACCTGGCGCAGCTCAGCGCCGAGCAGCCCGAGGTGCTGGCCGTCCGCCCCGGCATCACGGACCCCGCCTCGATCGCGTTCCGCGACGAGGAGGAGCTGCTCGCCGCGGCGGGCGACCCCGAGCGCGCGTACCGCGAGGACATCCTGCCGAGAAAGCTCGAGCTGAGCGCGCACTACCTCGCGCGCCGCAGCGTGTGGACGGACCTCGGCGTCGTCGCGCGCACGGTGCGTCTCCTCGCCGCGCCGCGCCGCCCGGCCGCGTCCGCGGCGCCGGGGCTGCGCGGTCAGGTGGTGTCCGGCGTCAAGTGGTCGGCGATCGCGTTCTACTCCGACTCGCTGCTGCGCCTCGGCATCTCGGTGGTGCTCGCGCGGCTGCTGTCGCCGGCGGAGTTCGGCGTGGTCGCTCTCGCGATGTCGCTGGTCGGCGTCCTGGCGCTCGTGCAGGAGTCGGGGCTGTCCGCGGCGCTGGTGCAGCACCGTGGCGCCGTCGACGCCGCCGCGACCGCGGCGCTCTACCTGACGTCGCTCGCCGGGGTCGCGCTCGCGGTCGCGACCTGGTTCGCGTCGCCCTGGGTCGCGGGGTTCCTCGAGCAGCCGCAGCTCGCGCCGGTGCTGGCCGCGCTGTCCTTGCTGTTCCTGCTGCACGGCGTCGCGCACGCGCCGAAGGCGCTGCTGCAGCGCGAGATGTCGTTCCAGGGCCTCGCCGCGGCTCGCATCGCGAGCACGATCGTCTACGGCGCCAGCGCCGGCGGGCTCGCGCTCGCCGGCTACGGCGTGTGGAGCCTGGTCCTCGCGAACCTGGCCGCCGAGGCGGCGCTCACCGCCGGCTGCTGGCTGATCTGCCCGTGGCGCCCGGGCTCGGCGCGCTTCGACGTCGCGGCCGCGCGCGAGCTCGCGTCGTTCGGACGCAACATCCTCGGGGCCAACGTCCTCGCGCTGCTGCGCGACAAGCTGCCCGTGCTCGTGATCGGCAAGCTGCTCGGGGCGGAGCTGGTCGGCCTGTTCTGGATGGCGCAGCGCTGGGCGGCGCTCCCGATCGAGGGCGTCACCTTCGTGGTCTCGCGCGTCTCGTATCCCGCGTTCGCGCGGCTGCGCGAGGACCGCGCCGGCTTCGCGGCCGGGTACGCGCGCACGCTGGAGGCGATCCTGCTGATCGCGACGCCGGTCGCGTTCGGCCTCGCGCTCGTCGCGGAGCCGCTGATCGCCACGATGTACGACGCCCGCTGGCAGGGCGCCGCGCTGCTGCTCGCGATCCTCGCCTTCTACGGGCTCTTCCACGCCGTCGCGTCGAGCACCGGCGAGGTCTTCAAGGCGGCGGGCGCGCCGCGCCTCGTGCTGATCTACGCGCTGCTCTACACGGTGCTGCTCGCCGTGCTGCTCGGCGTGCTCGGCGCCGTCCTGGGCCTCGCCGGCGCGGCGCTCGCCATGACGGCGTCGGCCGCGGTCGTGGGCGGCGTCACGCTGCTCTCCGCGTGCCGCCTGCTGGGTCTCGGCGCTCGCGAGGTGCTGCGTCTCGCGGCGCTGCCGCTCCAGGCGGTGCCCGTCATGACCGCGGTCGTCGTCCTCGTCGAGCACGCGGCCGCTGCCGCGGAGCTCGCCGCGTGGCTGCGTCTCGTCGCCGAGTCGGCGCTCGGCGCGCTCGCCTACGCGGCGGTCGTTCTCCTGCGCAGACCGGCCTGGCTGCAGTCCGTCCGCTCCCTCGTCCTGCGGCGCATCGCGCCGTCGCGCGCGGGTGCCGACCGGGAGGCCGCATGACACCGCACGCACACGTCGCCTCCGCACCCTCGTGTCCCGTCCGCGTCTCGCGCGGCCGCCTGCGGCGAGCGCTCGGCGCGCTCGGCATCGGGCTCGCGAGCTTCGTCGCGACGACGTTCGCGGTCGAGGCGCTGCTGGTCCGGCAGGGCTTCCTGTTCGAGCCGATGCGCAGCCGCGCCAACGCGGACGAGATGCTGACCCGAGCGGAGTTCAGCGTGCACGTCCAGACGAACGCGCTCGGCTTTCGCGAGAGCCGGCTGCCGGCGCCGCCGGCGCCGGGAACGCTGCGCATCGTCGCGATCGGGGACTCCTTCACGCAGGGCTACGGCGTCGGCGCGGACGAGGGCTACACGCACCGCCTCGAGACGTTGCTCGAGGACCGCTCGGGCCGCGACGTCGAGGTGATCAACCTCGGCGTCCCGGGCGCGAACCCGATCGACTACCTCCACCACCTGCGTCAAGTCGGCCTCGACTATCGTCCGGACGTGGTCCTGGTCGGCATCATGGCGAACGACGTCAACGATCTGCGCAGCGTCGAGCGCTTCGGCGCGCGCGGCGTCATGGGCGTCCTGCGCGACGTCCGCACGGAGGCGCTCGACGACCGGCCCGTGTGGAAGCGCCTGCCGCACCAGCTCTGGCCCGCGCTGTACGACCTCGCCGCGACGAGCGTCAAGCGCGTGCGCAGCAACGAGGCCGGAGCCGGCGCTCGTCCCGGCGTGCCACATCCGTCCGACACCGAAGACGTCCTGCCCGCGACGCGGTGGCGCGAGGTCCTGCTGGAGCTCGCCGGCCGCTACGGCCGCCGGGACGCGGTCGAGGCGGAGCTGGCGCGGATGCCCGCCGGAGATCGGGCGGCCCTGCGTGCGGTGGTCACGGGCGCGTGGCACTTCGAGGACGAGGTCGATCAGACGCCGCTGTGGACGCTGCTGTCGCTGATCGAGCCGCGCGTCTACGTCGACTCGGTGCTGCTGCCGCCGGCGTACGACGGCACGTGGCGCGCGATGACCGGCATCCTCGCCGAGATCGCCGACGACGCGCGCGCCGCCGGCGCGCTTCCGGCCTTCGTCTTCATCCCGGCGGCGCAGCAGGTGGTGCCCGAGGTGCGCCGCTTCCTCGAGCGCAGCGGCTTCGCCTGGGACCCGCGTCTGCTGACCGACACGACGTTCGCCGACCGCCTGCGCGGCTTCGGCGACGCGCACGGCGTACCGGTGATCGACCTGCTCGAGCCGCTGCGCCGCGCGCGGGCGCGCGAGCGGCTGTACTACCTCGAGGACGGCCACTGGACGCCCGCGGGACACGCGGTCGCGGCGGAGGTGATCGCCGCGCGGGTGCCGCTGCCGTGAGCGCCCGTCGCACGCTCCGCCGAGCGGCGGGCGGCGCGGCGCTGCTGCTCGCGATCGCGCTCGTCGCCGAGCTGGCGCTGCGCCTCGCGTATCTGGGCGCATCGCCCGCCCTGCTCGGCCCCTGGCGACGCCCCGCTCCGTGGCGCCAGATCCGGACGCTCGACGCCTCGGGCGCGCCGTGGCCGCGGCCGCGCGGCGAGGCGCGCTGGGCGCTCCACCCCTGGGCCGCGCCGGTCGACTACCGGCTCGACGAGCGCGGCCTGCGCGTCGGCGCGGACGCGGAGGCCGTCGCCCCGCGAGACGGGTGCCGCGTGCTCGTCGCCGGCGACAGCAACGCTTTCGGCTACGGCGTGGCCGCGGCCGACGCATACCCCACGCGCCTCGCGGCCGAGCTCGCCCGCCGCGACATCACCGCCCGGGTCGACAACGCCGGCGTCTGCGGCAGCAACGTCCGCGTCCAGCGCGCCTGGCTCGAGCGCCTGCTTCCGGGAAGCGGCGCCGACGTCGTCGTCCTGACGGTGTCGCCGTGGTCGCTGCGCGTCGACCATGCGCCGCCGCCCCGCGACGCGACCTTCGCCGACAAGCTGTGGAACGCGATCGCGCTGCGGGCGGGAGCGGCGTCGTCGGTGTCGAGCATCGCCGATCGGGGCCATCGGCTGCTCGCGCACGCGCTGCACGGCGTCCTCGGCTGGCCGCCGGATCAGGCGGTCGCCTGGGAGCTCGAGCCGCTGCTCGAGCCGCGCGCCGACTTCTCGCGCCGGCTCGAGGAGGCCAAGGCGGAGATCGGCGGGATCGCGCGGCTCGCGCGCGAGAGCGGCGCGGCGCTCGTGCTGGTGTTCGTGCCGCTCGACGTGCAGGTGAGCCGCGCGCGCAACCGCCTCTACCTCGAGGAGCGCCTGCCGTACCAGGCGCTCGGCTTCGACGACCGCGACTACACCGTCGACGACCGCTACCGCGGGGTGGCCGACCTCGCCGGCGCGGTCTCGGCACCGCTGGTCGACGTCACCGCCGACCTGCGTGCGATCGCGCGGGACGCCTACCTCGCGGACGACTATCACCTGAGCCCCGCGGGCAACGCGCGCGTCGCCGCGGCGGTCGCGCCCGCCGTGGCGCACGCGTGCGGCGAGGCGGTGCAGCGCGGGCGGAGCGGCGAGCTCGTCGCGCGACGGGGGAGCGAGTGAGCGTGGTGCCGCTCGCCTTGCTCGCGCTGGTCGCGCTGCGCGTCGGGCTGCAGCTCGTGCTCCACGAGAGCGGCTTCCGCTCGCTCACCGCGGACGAGTTCGCCCGCGTCGTGGTCGCCGCGCGCTGGGCCGAGACGGGCGAGCCGATCGGACCCGGTCCGTGGCCGCCGCTGCAGTTCTACGTGCTCGGGACGGCGCTGCAGCTCCACTGGGACCTGCTCGTGACGCCGCGCGTGGTGTCGAGCGTCGTCGGGCTCGCGGCGATCGGCCTCGTGTGGGCGATCGGCACGCGGCTCGGCGGGCGCGCCGCCGGGCTGCTCGCCGCGTTCGGGCTCGCGATCCAGCCGAGCCACGTCTGGCTCAGCTCGACGCCGCTCAGCGAGGGCTTCTACGCCACCTGGTGGCTCGCGGCTGTGCTCGCGACGATGCGCTTCCACGCCGGCCGGCGACCCGCGTGGTTGCTGCTCGCCGCGGCCGCGGTCGCGGCGGCGAGCGCGACACGCCTCGAGGGCTGGGTCGTGGCGGTGCTGTTCTGCGCCTACTGTGCCCGGCAGATCGGCCTTGCGGAGGACTCGCGGCGGCGCGCCGCGTACGCCGCCGCGCTGCTGCTCGCGGCGGCGTTCCCCGTGCTGTGGGTGCTGAGCGACTTCGTCGCGCACGGGTCGGCGTTCTCCTTCCTGCGCGACATCGAGAGCTACAAGGCCGCCTTCGAGAAGCGCGGCAGCGCGCAGCCCGCAGGCCCGTGGATCTGGCTCGAGGTCGCGCGGACGATCGATCCGTTCCTGCTGCCGGCGGCGCTCGTCGGCGCGGTCACGCTCGCGCGCCGGCGCAGTCCGGAGCTCGCGCCGTACGCTCTCCTCGCCTGTGCGCCGCTGCCGATCTTCCTCGTGCTGCATGCGGGACACCTCGACCCGTGGGTCAACCACGTGCGCTACCTGTCGCCGTTCCTCTGGCTGCTGCTGGCGCTCGCCGGCTGCGGCGCGGCCGCCGTGCTGCGGGCGCTGGCGCCGCAGGCGCGACGTCGCGCAGCGCTGCTCGCGATCGGCCTGGCCGTGGTCGGCGCCTGGCAAGCGCGCCAGACGCTGTCGGTGCGCAACGATCCGTCGGTGGCCGGGATCGCGGCGGGCCGCGAGCTCGCCCGGCTGCGCGGCGCCAGCGACGCCGACGTGCTGGTCGAGGTCGGCTACTACGACTACCTCGCGATCCACGCCGGGGCGGGCGACGTGCGCAGGATCGTCTACGATCGCACGCTCGATCACGCACGGCTCGCGGCGATGTACGACGCGCTGCACGCCGGCTGGCCGGAAGCATGGGGCGGTGCGTGCGGCGGCCTGCCGGCCGCGCGGCTCGAGGGCGAGTGGCTGGCGCGCTGCCTGCGCGCACGCGACGTCGCGTTCGTCGTCGCGCACACGGCGCAGACGCGCGTGCGGCTCGAGCGCCAGCTCGGCCTCGTGCCTGTCCGCGAGATCGGCGGCTACGCCATCTACGAGGTGCCGCGTAAGCTGCGCGCGAGCCCGGTGGTGGCGGTACGATGAGGGGCGCACCCTCGAGTCGGAGCACGCGCGGGCGGCGAGCGCTCGCGATCGTGCTCGCCGCCGGCGCATCGACCGTCGTCGCGCTGCTGGTCGCGGAGGTCGGCGTGCGCGCGCTCGCGCCGCAGTCCCTGATCCTGCGGCGTCCGGACGTCTGGTACCCGGTGCAGGGGCTCGGCTGGCGCCGCTCGCCGAACCTCGACACGACGGTCAACTTCGGCGGCGCCGGCGTGGTGCGGCTGCGCACGGACGCCGACGGCAACCGCGTCGCGACGCCGGCGCGCGCGGGCGAGGCGCCGCCCGAGGTGCGCGTCCTGGCGATCGGCGACTCCTTCGTCGAGGCGCTGCAGGTCGAGTACGAAGACACCATGACCGCGCGGCTCGAGGACGACCTCGAGCGGACGACGGGACGCCCGACCGAGGTGCAGTGCGCCGGCGTCGGCGGCTACAACCCGAACCAGTACCGCCTGCTGGCGCAGGAGCGGCTCGAGCGCTCGCGGTACGACCTGCTGCTGGTCTTCCTCTACGTCGAGAACGACGTCGTCACGAAGCGGGTCGACTCCCTGCCGCCGCGCGATCCCGCCCCCGTCCATCGGCTGCGCCTGCCGCGCCGCCTCGACGGCGCCGAGCTGCGCGACGCGCTCTTCTACCCGGTCAACGACTGGCTCGAGGTCCGCTCGCACGCCTTCGTGCTCGCGAAGCGCGAGCTCGACTCGCTGCTGGCGCGCGTCGGCTTGACGGCCAAGACGATGCCGTTCCACATCCGCAAGGAGGACGCCGAGCGCCCGTGGTGGGACGTGACGGCCGACGTCTGCGCCGAGATCGCGCAGGGCGCGCAGCAGCGCGGCGTGCCGACCGCCTTCGTGCTGATCCCGCCGGCGTACGCCTTCCTCGACGAGCCGCTCACCGAGCTCGGCTACGACCCCGCCACCATGGATCTGCTGCAGCCGCACCGGCTGCTGCGGGACAAGCTGTCGGCGCGCGGCCTGTGGATCATCGACCTGCTGCCGGCCTTCCAGCGCCGCTTCGCCGAGGGCGTGAGCTGCTACGGCGACGTCGACAGCCACCTGAACCGCGAGGGGCACCGGGTGGCGGCGGCCGTGATTGCACCGCACGTGCGCGCTCGGCTCGTGCGCGAGGACGCCCGCCATGCGACGCGGTGACGACGAGCGTCGCCCGGCGTCGTCCCGGCGCATGGGCGCGCTCGCCCGGCTGTGCGCGGCCTCGCTCGCGGTCGCCGCGACGACCGCACCTGCGCCCGTCGCGGCCGGCGGCTCCGCGTGCACCGGGCGGCTC
>JBFMAS010000213.1:0-8800 GCA_040755575.1 Thermodesulfobacteriota bacterium | reverse complement strand
CGGGTTCAGGCGGCAGTCGGCCGCGACGTACGCGCTCTCGCCGCACAGACCGGCGGCCGCCGCGGCGTCGTCACCGAGCGTGACGATCGCCTGCACCGGCGCGTCCGGTCCCGTGACCGGGTAGGTGCTCTTCTTGCCCTTGACCAGGACCTTCACCCGGCGCGGCGTCTTGGTGGTGTTCTTGTCGTTGATCACCACCTGGTTGATGCCGCCCGTGGGCGAAGCGCTGCGGTCGGTGAAGCGCCACGCCTTGCCGTTGCCGGAGCGCTTCCAGCCGACCTTGGTCAGCTTGTCGTAGAGCCCGCCCGGGACCGCGACGTCGAGGCGCGGCGTGCCGTCCTGGGCGAGCAGCACGACGCGCACGCCCTGCAGGTCGGGCTCGATCTCGGCGAACGAGTGGCCGGCGGGCAGCGTGAAGAACGCGCTGATCGTCAGGCCGTCGTTGCCGGCCGTCGCGTCGGTGTTGATCTTCGACAGCACCAGGCGCGACTTCGGCTTGCTCTCGAACACCTGGCCGCCGCCGACGTTCGTGCAGACGTCGACCGCGTCGCAGTCGCCGTCGCCGTCGCCGTCGGGCAGCAGCGGGTTCGCCGGGCAGACGGTGCTGACGCCGTCGCACACCGCGGGCGCCTCGCAGGCGTCGCCGGGCGCGCGGCACTCGGTGCCGGCGTTGCCCGCCGGATGGGTGCAGGCGCCGCTGCCGTCGCAGACGTCGGCCGAGCAGATCTCGCCGTCGTCGCTGCAGGCGGTGCCGGCCGCGACGTTGCACGTGTCGCCGCCCTCGTCGCAGACGTTCGCGCACTCGAGGCCGCCCGCGCACGGGTCGCCCGTGTGCACCGAGCAGGTGCCCGCGAGGCAGGTGTCGGCGCCGTTGCAGTAGAGGCCGTCGTCGCACGAGTCGCCGTCGGCCTTCGGCGGCGCGCTGCAGCCGTTCGCGACGTCGCAGGTCGAGACGCCGACGCACTCGGCCGAGTCGCCGGGGACGAAGCAGGTGCCCGCGTCGGCGTCCGCATCGCTGCCGAGCCACGGCTCGTAGTCGACGACGCCCGCGCCGACCGGCCCGCCGCTCGCGCCGATCGCGGCGCCCGTGCCGCCCGGGTTGCTCGGCTCGGTGGGACCGCTCGCCGAGTCGTACCAGTTGAGCTCGGCGTCGAACGGCGTCGTGCCCCACCAGTCGATCGCGCGCGCGCCGATCGCCGAGAAGCCGTTCTCGTTGAGCACGATGCCGCTCGCGATGTGGCCGGAGTTGTCGCGCGCGAGGAGGCCGGTCGCGACGCCGGAGATGTCGTTGTTGACGATGCTCGGGTTGGTCACGAGGCCGAGCAGGCGGATGCCGACGGAGTTCGCCGCGCCCGGGCCGCTGATCGCGTTGCACGAGATCACCGCGTTGCTGATCTCGCCGTCCGTGCCCGGTGCCGCGGCGCCGTTGGTCAGCGCGATCGCGCGCCGCGAGTCCTCGACGTTGGTGATCGTGTTGCCGGTGATCTCGACGTTGCTGAAGGTGCCGAGCGAGCCGCCGAAGGCGCTGAAGAACACGATCCCCGAGCTCGCGTTCGCGCCCGAGTACGGCCCCGGGTCGTTGGCGAGGTCGATGACGTTGTTGCTCACCCGCTGCAGCGAGGTGATCGGCACGCCGCTGTGGCTCATGTTGAAGTACGCGGAGACGCCGTTCTGCGAGACGCCGCGGTCGAACGTGTTGAAGCTCACGTCCGTCGGGCCGACGTGCTGCTCGATCAGGATCGGGTTCGAGCCCGTGTTGCGCACGACGTTGTACTGGAAGATCAGCGTCTCGAGCGCGGCCGGGCCGTTCGCGTAGATGCCGTAGTCCTGCGACATCGTCGGGTCGTTCGTGCCCTCGATCACGTTGTTGGTGATGGTGTACGTGACCGGGCTGCTCGACTTGACGTTGAAGCCGTAGCGAACGCCGCTCGGCGACGCGCCCTGCGCGGCCGGGTTGCGCACGGTGAAGCCGTCGAAGGTGACGTCGCCCGTGGTCGTGCGGATGCGGATCGTGCCGGCGTTGACCAGCCCGGTGCCGCCGCCGGCGTCGATGATGGTGACGTCCGCTCCCGAGCCCTGGAAGGTCAGCGCTTTCGTGATGTCGATCTGCGACTCGTTGTAGATGCCCGGGCAGACCAGGATCGTGTCGCCGTCGACGGCCGCCGCGTTGGCGGCGTTGATCGTCGTCGAGGCGGGGTCGCCGCCCGCGCAGTCGTTGGTGCCGGCGTCGTAGGTGCCGTCGGCGTCGACCACCAGCGTGTCGGCGTGGGCCGCCGCCGGCAGCAGCAGCGCCGCGCAGAGGATGCCGAGACGCAGCGCGCCGCGACGCCGGCCGGCGTGGACGCAGGGCGAGGGGGAGCTGTGGTCCATAGGGTTCCTTTCGTGGGTTGAGGCCGTGCGGCGGGTCGGTCGAGCGTCGGTCTCTATCGGCTCGGCTCGGCTCCAGGCAACCGACAAAATGCCTGCGCGGGCGTGCGCCGTGTGGCGCCGCGCCGGCGAGCGTGCGAAGTGCTCGGCATGGGCTTCGACCTCGTCCTCGCAGGCGGCACGATCCTCGACGGCACCGGTGGTGAGCCGTTCCCCGGCTCGGTCGGCGTCGCGGGCGGCCGCATCGCGGCGGTCGGCGATCTCGCGGGCGCGGAAGCCGCGCGCACGATCGACTGCGCCGGCCGCGTGGTCGCACCCGGCTTCATCGACATGCACTCGCACAGCGACTGGGTGCTGCCGCAGGCCGACCACGGCGCGGTGCTGGCGCCGCTCCTCGAGCAGGGCATCACGACGATCGTCGCCGGCAACTGCGGCTGCTCGCCCGCGCCGCTCGAGGGCCGCAACCAGAGCCTCGTGCCGTCGATCGGCCGCATGCTGCACGACCGCGACCTCGACTACGGCTGGTCCGGGATGGCGAGCTACCTCGGCGCGCTCGAGCAGCGCGGCCTCGCGCTGAACGTCGCGCAGCTCGTCGGCCACGGCACCGTGCGCGCCGCGGTGAAGGGCGGCGACGGGACGCCTGCGACGCCCGACGAGCTCGCGCGCATGGCGGACATCGTGCGCCGCGCGCTCGACGAGGGCGCGATCGGGTTGTCTACGGGTCTCGGCTACGCGCCCGGCGTGTTCGCGGACACCGACGAGCTGGTCGCGGTGAGCGCGCCGCTCGCGGAGCGTCGCGGCGTCTACACCTCGCACGCGCGCAGCTACATCGCGCTGGGGCTGCTGCAGCACCCCGACCGCCCGCCGAGCAACTTGACGGCGCTCGACGAGACGGCGGCGATCTGGCGCGCGCACGGCGTCAAGGTGCAGCACTCGCACCTGATCTTCGTCGGCGACACCACGTGGCCGACGACCGACCGCGTGCTCGAGCACCTCGACGCGCTGCTCGAGGAAGGCGTCGACATCGCGTGCGACGCGTTCCCCTACGTCGGCGGCAACACGACGCTGGTGGTGTTCCTCCCGCCCTGGGCGCTGGCCGACATCCACAAGTCGGTGACGGATCCCGAGTCCCGCGAGCGGCTGGTCGGCGGACTCGACTTCGTCCTGCCCGCGCTCGGCATGCGCTGGGAGGACACGCAGATCCTCTGGGTGCCGAAGCGCGAGCGCGCGCACTACGAGGGTTTGACGGTGGCGGAGATCGCGCGCGAGCGCGGCACCGGGCCGGCCGAGACCTACTTGGATCTCATCGCCGAGCTCGGCAGCCAGACGCGGATCATGAACTGGAACTACTCGGGGCGCGAGGCGGAGGAGACGAGCCTGCGCAAGGTGCTCGCCCACCGCGCGTGCTGCTTCGAGACGGACACCATCCTGACGGGCAACGGCGTCGACAACCCGGCGTCGTACGGGACGTTCCCACGGGTGCTGGGGCGCTACGTGCGGGAGCTCGGGCTGCTGTCGCTGGCGGAGGCCGTGCGGCGGATGACCGGGTTCAACGCGGAGCGCATGAATCTGCGGGATCGCGGGCGGATCGAGCGCGGGCTCGCGGCGGACCTGGTGGTGTTCGATGCGGAGACGGTGGCGGACGCGTGGCGCGAGAAGCCGGTCGGGATCGACGTGGTCGTGCTGAACGGGCGCGTCGTGGTGGAGGAGGGACGCTTCGACCGCGCGTCGCGCGCCGGGACTGTGCTGCGCGGCTAGGTCTGCGTGGGTGCTTCAGCCTGCGCGGGCGAGCACCTCGCGCGGTGGACGAGCGCGTGGACGACGGCGTCGTAGTCGACCGGCTCGCCGTCCCAGCGTGGGAAGGCCGTGTGCGCGTCGAGGTGCAGGCCGCGTGCTTCGTGGGTGTCCGCGAGCCGCGCGTACGCGTCGTCGTCGAGCGGGCGGTGTGGCTGCGCGGTCGGGAGCCGTGATCCGTCGCTGCGCAGGAACGTGAGCTCGCCGCTGCTGGAGCTGCGCTCGATGCGGTAGCCGTGCTCGTGCACCAGTCGGTGGTGGCGGCGGCAGAGCAGGCACAGGTTGTCGAGCTTCGTTGCTCCGCCGTGCGCCCAGTGCCGGATGTGGTGCGCGTCGGTGATGCGGTTGGTGCAGCCCGGGAAGCGGCAGGCGTCGTCGTGGAGCCGCAGCGCGCGGTGGAGGGCTTTCGAGATGCAGCGCGTACGGCGGGCGAGCGTGCGAACGTTGCCGTCGGCGGTTTCTTGTACGCGCACGATCGTCGCGTCGCAGGCCAGGCGCTGGGCGGTGGCGACGGAGAGGGCGGTGCCGTCGTCGAGCGTCGCGTGGTGCTCGGCGGAGGTCGGTTGGCCATCGTCGCGGGGCTCGGCGAGCAGCGTCGCCTCGTCGACGTGGACCACGAGCTCGACCGGCGCCGGCGCGGCGCCGGCCGCCGCTCGTGTCGTTGCATCGTCTGGGTGGGCGGTCGGACGCCTCAGGTACGCCTCGGCGACGGCGACCAGCGCGTCGGCGCGGGCGAGCGGCGGGTGCGGCTCGTGCCTGCTCTGCGGTGCTTGGACCGTCGTGGTCGTTCGCGTTTCCGCGGAAACGTCCGCGGCGGGGCTCGGCGTGATGGCGTCCGCGTCGCCGCGCTGGTGCCGATCGCGGTTCGCAACCGTGCCGCCCGCCCGCCACGCGAGCCGTCGCGCCGCATCGAGCGCCCGCAGGACGACGGCCGCCTCATCGGGCCGCAGCCGCGCTTCGACGCACACCATGCCGTCCAAGGCGTCGCGCACGCGGACGAAGCGCCGCAGCTCCTCCTCGCCCAGGCTCTCCGGCCGCGGCTCGAGGCTCGTCAGCGCGCGCCGGTACCCCCGGCAGATCTTCTCGAGCTGCGAGGCCGTCGCATGCCGCGCCATCTCGAGCAGCGAGGCCTCGTTGTCGGCGTCGGCGACGCGCGTCATCGCCCGGATCTTCGAGTAGCTCACGATCCCGCGCCGGAGCGCGTCGTCGAGCACGGGCAGCGAGCCCAGCGCCCGCGCGACGCGGACGCGCTCGCGAGCGGCGCCGAGGTCGAGCCCGATCCGCCAGTTGAGCCAGTGCGCGCAGGAGAGCGCCCCGTGCACGGCCCAGCCGCCGCCCTCGTCGAAGCGACGGATCAGGGTGAGCAGCCGGTGCGTGGCGGCGTCGATGTGCGAGGCGACCTCGGCGATCTCGTTTGCGAGCTCGTCGGCGGCGGCGGACCTGAGCTGCGGGACTCGGTTCGCTGCGTGCGCGGTTGGCGTCATGACGTGGTCGATACCATCGCCGTAGGGAGCGCCTCAGGATCGTGCTGGAGCGACGATCGCGCCGCGCGAGGGGCGAGGCGGCGGTCGCGCGCGTTCGGATGTCAGGTGGGCGTAGGCGCGCAGCGGTGGCCACGCTCTCGTGATCTCTAGATTGGTGCCGGTAGACGGCGCGAAATCTGTCAAGGGCAGGCGCGAAATATTTTGCTGATGTCGGGATCGCGGACGGTGTTCGCGGCGGTGGACACGCGCGCGCCGCACGAGGGTGAGCTTTCGAACGAAAGCTATCGGTTCGGATTTGGACGGACCTCTCGTGCTTGATCTCCGCGGCGGTGTCGAGCTACGTACGTCCGCCGCGTGGCGATCGAACTGATCGAACCTCTAGGTATTCGGCCGCCGCCGCAGTCCTTCGGGGATGTCGCTCCCCACACGCCCGCGGCAAGGCGAAGGCAGACATCTCGATCTACGGCCAGGAGTCGAACTACACGACGTGGCGTCTCGCCAAGATGAACCTCGCCATCCGCGGCATCGACGGCCAGATCGCGCACGGCGACACGTTCCCCGACGACCGCCACCCCGATCAGAGCCGACTTCATCCTCACCTGTCGTCCGGTGCATGCGCGCCTACGAACTGCTTCTGCACTGGGGTACGAGAACAGGAGAATCTCCGCGTGAACCACAGCGAGATCGTCAGCTTCCTCTGGGGCGTCGCGGACCTGATCCGCGACACCTTCAAGCGTGGCAAGTACCAGGATGTCATCCTGCCGCTCACCGTCCTGCGTCGTCTCGACTGCGTCCTGGCCGGGACCAAGGAGAAGGTTCTGGCGAAGCAGGCCGAGCTGCGGGACAAGAAGCTCGAGAACCTCGACCCACAGCTGCGGAAGATTGCGGGCTTCGCGTTCTACAACACCTCCCGTTATGACTTCGACAAGCTCCTCGCCGACGCGCCCCACCTGGCCGCGAACCTGCGCAACTTCATCGCCGGGTTCAGCCCGAACATGCGCGAGGTGCTGGAGAAGTTCGACTTCGACAACACGATCAGCAAACTCGACGAAGCTGGGCTGCTGTTCCAGGTGCTGGAGCGCTTCAAGAACGTCGATCTGCACCCAGACAGGATCGACAACCCGACGATGGGCACGATCTTCGAGGAGCTGATCCGGAAGTTCAACGAAGCGCTGAACGAGAATCCGGGCGAGCACTTCACGCCGCGAGACGTCGTGCACCTGATGGTGGACCTGATGCTCGCCGGTGACGAGAAGGAGATCCGCGCCAGGAAGGCGATCCGCACCGTCTACGACCCCTGCTGCGGCTCCGGCGGCATGCTGATGATCACCAAGGAGCACATCACCGTCGGCCTGCGGAAGAACGGCGGTCTGCTGCGCCCCGCGATCAACCCCGACGCAGAGATCCACGTCTTCGGCCAAGAGGTGAATCCCGAGACCTGGGCCGTCTCGAAGTCCGATCTCTTCATGAAGGACCCGACCGGCCGCGACGCAGACAACATTGCCCATGGCAGCACGCTCTCCAACGATCGCCACGCCGGCAAGACGTTCGACTACCTGATCGCCAACCCGCCCTACGGAAAGGACTGGAAGCGCGACGAGGACGCCGTGCGCGCCGAGCACGAGCGCGGCGCGGCCGGCCGCTTTGCGCCAGGGCTGCCGCGCATCAGCGACGGTCAGCTCCTCTTCCTGCTGCACATGCTGGCACATGCGAAGGCGCCGCAGGACGGCGGCTCCCGCATCGCCATCATCATGAACGGCTCGCCGCTCTTCACGGGCGACGCCGGCAGCGGCGAGAGCGAGATCCGCCGCTTCATCCTGGAGCACGACCTCCTGGAAGCGCTGATCGCGCTCCCCGAGCAGCTCTTCTACAACACCGGCATCGCGACCTACGTGTGGGTCGTGACCAACCGCAAGCGCGCAGAGCGCAAGGGCAAGGTGCAGCTCATCGACGCCACCTCGTTCTGGGTGCCGATGCGCAAGAGCCTCGGCGACAAGCGGCGCGAGATTCCGCTCGAGCGCTCGCGGGACATCCTGCGGATCCTCGCCGATTTCACAGACGGCGACGCGCGAAAGGTGGCGAAGGATGGCAAAGAAGAGGAGGTCGTGGTCAGCCGCATCTTCCCGACCACCCACTTCGGCTTCCGCAAGATCACCGTCGAGCGGCCGCTCAAGCTCAACTTCCAGACGAGCGAGGAGCGTATTGCGCGCCTCGAGGAGGAGAAGGGCTTCCAGGCGCTGGCGCAGTCGAAGAAGAAGGGCGCCGCGGGAGAGAAGGAGCAGGCCGAGGGGCGCGCGCTGCAGGAGGCCATCCGCAAAATGCTGCGCACGCTGCCCGGCACCCTCGTCAGGGACCGCGACGAGTTCGAGCGCCTGCTGGATGGCGCCGCGAAGAAGGCGGGCGCGAAGATCCCCGCGCCGGCGCGAAAGGCCATCCTCTCCGCGCTGTCCGAGCGCGACGAGACCGCCGCCATCTGCCGGGACAAGGACGGCAAGCCCGAGCCCGATCCGGAGCTGCGCGACACCGAGAGCGTGCCGCTCGCCGAGCGCGTCGAGGCGTTCTTCGAGCGCGAGGTGAGACCCCACGTCCCCGACGCCTGGATCGACACCTCCAGGCGTGACCCCAGAGACGGCGAGGTCGGCCTGGTCGGCTACGAGATCAACTTCAACCGCTACTTCTACCGCTACACGCCGCCGCGCCCGCTCGAGGAGATCGAGGCGGACATCCGTGCCATCGAGGGCGACATCGTGCGCATGCTGGCGGAGGTGACGGGCGGGCGCGCGGGCTGATCGCGCAGAATGTCGGCATTCCCGCGTATCTGCCGACATTTCGAGTTGCCTGCACCTCGCTGGCGGCGCATATTGTCGGCATGTCGGGGCATGGTGCCGACAAAATGAGTCGTCCCGCGGCGGACACCCCCCTTGGCCGGCTCCGGGCTGCGGGGATCTCGGGGTTCTTCCGCCCCGTGCAAGTCGAGGCCGCTGGCCTGACCCGCGACCAGCTGCCCGCTCTCGTGCGGTCCGGCAGCGTAGAGCGCATCGCCCGCGGCCTGTCCCGGCTCGCGGATGCGGAGCCCACCGAGAACTACTCCCTCGCCATGGCCTGTGCGCGCGTGCCGAACAGCATCGTCTGCCTGCTCTCGGCGCTGCGCGTCC
>JBFMAS010000212.1:0-10651 GCA_040755575.1 Thermodesulfobacteriota bacterium | reverse complement strand
CGCCGGCTGCGCCGGCGACGACGTCGCGCCGAGCACGCCGGCGAGCAGCACCACGCCGCTCAGCGCGACGACGCCGCGGCGGCACGCCACGGCGGCGCACCGCGCGCCCACCTCTCCTCCGACCAGGACCGGGACCCGCATCTGCCATCTCCTTCCCCGCGGCCGCGTCGTCCTCGCGCGAGGCGCGCCACGGGGCTCTGGGAGCCGGGTGCGGACCACCTCGGCGGAGCGGGCTCGAAGACGGCCAGCGAGCCGTCCCGCCGAGCGGAAGCAGGGCGACGGTCGGAGCGCGAGAGCGCGACGCGTGCGGCGTCCGCCGCAGACGTGCTGCCCTCTTCCGTTGTCGGCTTCCTGGTCGGCATGCGCCCCTCCTCCTCCGAAAGGGTCCGCACGAACATCCGATCAGGCAGGTCTCCTGGCTCGGGGATCGTCCTCGTCGCCACGCCTTCCCACCGTCCCGCCCGCGGCTGCGGGCGCTTCGGCAGTGGCTTCGTGTGACGCGAGTCCTCCCTTACAGTTGCGGGGCAGCGGGGGCTTCTCACCCCCTTCCCTTTTCACCCGTTCGGGACCTGACCGGCGCGAACGCCGCTGTCTTACTGTCCGGGCGCGGCCGGCGTCAAGGCGTGGCCAGCGTCAAAACCAGGAAGGCCGTCTCGCCGATCTCGATCGACGCGCCGTAGACGTCGCCCGTGACGCCGCCGAAGCGGCGCGCCGCGCAGCGCGCGAAGCCGAGCACCAGCACCGCGGTCGCGACGCCCGCGAGGAGCCCCACGCTGCCGAGCGCGAGCAGCGCCGACAGGCCGGCGACCAGCAGCGCGGCCAGCACGTCGGCGCCGCGTGCGTGCGCCCTAAATGCGGTGCCGAGACCGCTCGGCCGGGCGTAGGGAAGGAGCACCACCTCGAGCGCCACGACGGCGCGCGCGACGGCGGGGAAGACCAGCACGATCCCCAGGCTGCCGGCGGCGAGCACCTCCTGCAGAGCCGCGGCCTTGAGAAGCAGGAGGAGCGCCAGCGCGCTCGCCCCGTGGGCACCGATGCGGCTGTCGCGCAGGACCTCGAGCCGCCGCGCGGCGTCGCCGCGTGCGCCGAGCGCGTCGAAGGTGTCGGCGAGACCGTCGAGGTGCAGTCCGCCGGTGAGCGTCGCGAGCAGCGCGACGAGGATCAGCGCGACGACCGCGACCGGGACGCGACCGACCAGCAGCCACGCGGCCGCGACGAGCAGCAGACCGAGGAGCAGACCTACGAGCGGGAAGAAGGCGAGCGAGCGGCCGACGTCCGCCTCGACCGTGTCGCCCGAGTCGGCCGGGAAGCGCGTGAGGAAGCTCAGCGCGACCGCGAGCCGACGTGCCACGGGACCGCTCATGCGCCCGGGCACCGCGCCGCATCGCGCCCGAGCGCGGCGAACGCGCCGGCGATGCGCTGCGCGTCCGGGCCGCCCCGCGCCGCCAGGCGAACGAACGCCGGCAAGCCGAAGGACGCGCAGTCGCGCACCAGGATCCCGTGCTCGGTGACGAGCCGCGCGCGGAAGGCGGCCGCGTCGCCGACCTCGACGAGGAAGTACGGCGTCGTCGAGGGCAGCGTGCGGAAGCCACGCTCGGCGAGCGCATCGGCGAGCCTCGCGCGCTCGCCGAGGAGCCGCTCCCGGCTCGCCGCGACGAAGCCGTCGTCGCGGGCGGCCGCGATCGCGGCGGCCTGCGCCGCGGCGCCGACCGTCCACGCGGCCCGCGACGCCTCGATGCGCTCGGCGAGCGGCGGCTCCGCGACCGCGTAGCCCACGCGCACGCCCGCGATCGCGTGCTCCTTGGTGAGGCTGCGGACGCAGACGACGTTCGCCGGGAGCCGCATCGACAGCTCGGCGTGGCGCTCGCTCAGCGCGAGGAACGACTGGTCGACGATCAGCGCGCGCTCGCCGAGCGTTCGCGCCAGACGCGCGACGTCGGCGACGGGAGTGGCCGCGCCGCTCGGGCTGCCGGGCGCGCACAGCGCGACTGCCGACGCGCGCTCGAGGCGCGCGCTCCGTGCGACCCGGTCGACGTCGAGGACGAAGCCGTCGCTCGCCTGCGCCCGCCACGCGACGACGCGCGCACCGCCCGCTTCCGCCGCGACGCGCAGCTCGGAGAACGACGGCTCGCACACGAGCAGCGTCTCGCCGGGCGCGAGCAGCAGCCGCGCGAGCGTCCACAGCAGGTCGGTGGCGCCGTTGCCGAGCACCACGCGGTCGGGCGTCGTCCCGGCGCTCGCCGCGATCGCGGCGCGCGACGCCGCTGCGGTCGGATCGGGGTAGAGCTCGAGGCGCGCCTCGCGCACCGCGCGGACCATCGACGGCGTCGGGCCGTATGGATTGACGCTGGTGCTGACGTCGAGCACCGTGGCCGGATCGACACCGAGCGCCACGAGCTCGTCCTCGACGAGGCCGCCGTGCACGCGGCGCGGCACCGGGCGGCGCAGCAGCTCAGGCAGCGACGGCATGGCGCAGCCCTATGCCTGCGACGGCGAGCAGCGCGGCGGCCGCCGACGCCGCGAGCGTCAAGCGCCACGCCTCGGCGATGGTCGCCACGGTCACCGGCTCGCGCGCGTCTCCGAGCCGGTAGTGCCCGGCCTTCTCGAGCGCGACGCCGAGCGCGCCCGCCATCGCCGCCATCGGCCAGCCGGCGTTCGGGCTCTCGGTGCGGCGCGCGTCGCGCACCAGGACCGCCCGCGCGGAGCGCACGTCGCGGCGCGCGAGCCACGCGGCGAGCAGCAGCAGCGCCGCCGTGAGCCGGGCGGGCACGAGGTTCAGCAGGTCGTCGAGGCGCGCCGACGCCTTGCCGAGGTGCTCGAAGCGGCCGTGGTAGCCGACCATGGCGTCGAGGGTGTTCACCGCGCGGTAGAGCAGCGCGCCGGGCAGGCCGAGCGCGACGTACGCGAGGAGCGGCGCGACGAAGCTGTCGGAGGCGTTCTCCGCGACCGACTCGACGGTCGCGGCCGCGAGCTCGCCCTCGTCGAGGACGCTCGCATCGCGCGAGCACAGGCTGCGCAGGTCGCGGCGCGCCGCCGCGAGGTCGCTGCGCTCGAGCTCGCCTTGCACGACGCGCGCCGCATCGCCGAGAGCGCGCAGCGCGAACGCGCTCTTCAGCGCCCACGCCTCGGCGACCAGGCGCAGCAGGGGCGCGCGCGCGAGCAGCGCGAGGAGCGCGTACGCGGCGAGCGCGACGGCGCCCGGGACGACGAGTGCCAGCGCGGCGCCGTACGCGAGCTCGAGGCGCGGCCGCCCCGACGGTGCCCAGCGCACGGCGGCGGCGACGACGCGGCCCATCCAGACGACCGGGTGCACGCGCGCCGGCGGCTCGCCGAGCATCAGGTCCCAGGCGAGCGCGAGCAGCAGCGCCGCGGCCGAAGGCATGGTCTCGAGCGGCATGCGGCTCGCTCCTCAGGCGCCCGTGTCGGACACGCCGGCGGCCGAGAAGCTCGCCATCTCGTGCAGCAGGTGCAGCGATGCGTCGACGAGGCCCATGGCGAGTGCCGCGCCGGTCCCCTCGCCGAGGCGCAGGCCCAGGTCGAGCAGCGGCTCGAGGCCGAGCGCCTCGAGAAGCGGCGCGTGCCCGGGCTCGACTGAGCGGTGCGACGCGAGCAGGTAGTCGCGCGCGCCCGCGGCGAGCCGCGTCGCGACGAGCGCCGCCGCGGCGGCGATGAGCCCGTCGACGAGCACCGGCACGCGCTCGGACGCGGCGCCGACGACGACGCCCGCGAGCCCGGCGATCTCGAAGCCGCCGAGCTTCGCGAGCACGTCGAGCGCGTTCGCCGGGTCGGGACGGTTGCACCGGATCGCGCGCCGCACCACGTCGACCTTCCGTCGCCAGCCCGCGTCGTCGACGCCCGTGCCGCGTCCCGTCACGGCGTCGACCGGCGCACCCGTCAGCACGGTCGCGAGCGCGCTCGCCGACGTGCTGTTCGCGATCCCCATCTCGCCGATGCCGACGAGCGTCACGCCGTCGAGTGCGAGCTCGCGGGCGAGGGCGACACCGACGTCGAGCGCCGCGCGCGCCTCCTCGTCCCGCATCGCGGGACCGACGGCGAAGTTCGCCGTCCCGGCGGCGATGCGGTGCAGCCGCACGCCGGGCAGCGCCTCGGGCTCGCCCGCGACGCCCATGTCGACCGGCACGACGCGCGCCCCCACGCGTCGCGCGAGCACGTTGATCGCCGCGCCGCCCTGCACGAAGTTGCGCAGCATCTGGCGCGTCACCTCCTGTGGATACGCGCTCACGCCCTCCGCGGCGACGCCGTGATCTGCCGCCATGACGACGATTGCCTTCACCGGGGGCGGCGGCCGGTCGTCGCCGCGCATCGCGGCGACGCGGCAGGCAATCTCCTCGAGGCGGCCGAGGCTTCCCCGCGGCTTGGTCTTGTCGTCGAGCGCACGCTGCACGCGTCGCGCGACGTCGGCGTCGGGCGCAGCGATCCGGACGCGTGCCGCGTCGAGCAGGCTCACGGCGTCCGCACCTCGACGGGCGCCGGACGCAGGCGCAGCAGAACGCCGAGCGCCGCGAGGTGGATCTCGTCCGCGTCGCGCGCGAGCCGCTGGTGCGCGAGCCCCGCGACGTCGCGGAAGGCGCGCGCGAGCGCGTTCTCCGGCACGATCCCCATCCCCACCTCGTTCGTCACGAGCACGCTCGCGAACGGCGACGCGGCGACCGTCGTCGCGAGCTCGTCGACGCGCGCCAGCACCGCGCCCTGCTCCTCGCCGCGCACGAGGAGGTTCGCGAGCCACAGCGTCAGGCAGTCGACGACCACGACGTCGGCCGAGTGGCCGATCGAGCGCAGCGCATGCGCCAGCTCGAGAGGCTCTTCCACGGTCGCGAAGTCGTCCCCGCGGGCGCTGCGGTGCGCCGCGACGCGCGCGCGCATCTCGCCGTCGAGCGCCTCCGCCGTGGCGAGGAAGACGCGTCGAGCTCCGAGCTCGCGGGCGCGCACGAGGGCGAACGAGCTCTTGCCCGAGCGCGCGCCGCCGCCGATCAGGATGCAGCGGCCGCGCGTCACGGCACCACCGCCGCGGCACGCGGGTGCGCGCCGTGCCGCGCGAGCCAGGAGCGCACGCCGCGGTCCACGGCCTCGGCGACGGCGGCGCCGACCAGGTGGCCGAGGACGGTGTGCTTGCCGGCGTAGCCCGCGGCCGGCCCGCCGATCGGCGCGGCGATCACGATGCAGTCGGTACCCGTCCCGCTCGCCGCACGCCCGCTCTGGCGGCTGCGGATGCCGGCCTCGAGCACGGTCAGGGCGCGCGCCTCGGCGGCGAGAGCCAGCGCCTCGAGCAGCGCCTCGTCGCTCGCCAGCGAGGAGAGCTGGCAGAGGAGGTTGATCGTGCCGGGATGCGCGCCGGCGCCCGGCTCGTCCCCGGCGCGCAGCGCGTTCTCGAGGCCCACCGTCGCGAGGCAGCGGACGAACGCTTCGCCGCGCGCCCGCGTCACGTCGACGTACGCGTCGAGCGACGCGCCCGTCATCAGGCCGACCGCCTCCTCGAGGCCCGCCTCGGCCAGGCGGGCTTCGAGGAAGGTCCGCGCGTCGACCGGCGGCGCCAGCTCGCGGTCGTCGACGTGGCACCATGCGACCGTGCGTCCCTCGACTTGTCCGCCGCGGACGATCGCCCACGACACCAGGCGGTGCGGCACCCCCAGGTCGGCGATCAGGAAGCGGCCGCGCCGCGCGACACGAAATCCCGGCACGGCCGGTCCTTAGCATCCGGACGGGATCCGCCACGGGTGGCGCGGCGGGCCGCGTGGCGAAAATTTGGCCAAGGGGCTTCTATCGCATCGCGTCATTAGGCAAACGCTGGCCTGATCTGTTGCATTTGCAGGCAACGCTGTTAATCCAAAGGTCAGCTGTGTCGATCATTCCCAGTGGTGCGCGCACACCTTTTGCGCACCCTGGCGGGGAGGGAGAGAGGAGGACGATATGTCGACCCGATGTGGGAAGCTGCTTCCCATTCTCGGCGGTGTCGTCGCCGTCGCCTGGGCGAGCACCGTGGGAGCGCAGACGCTGATCGATCCGACGGGGGAGCCGGAGCCCTACGTCGCGGCGGCCGAGGAGAAGGAGCCGGTGATCGACCCGATCCCGCCGCTGCAGTACTTCGACGAGACGGTGGACGGCGTGAAGGGTTGGTTCGACAAGCACGGAGTCCGCATCAGCTCCGGCCTGTCGACCGCGTTCCAGTGGTCGTTCAACGACCCGGCGGATCACAAGATCCCGCTGCGCTCGCTCGACAACTGGCACAGCCGCTACTTCGTCGGCCTCTGGCAGCTCACGCTCGCGGTCAACGACGCCCCCGAGCAGAACGAGTTCGGCGGCCTCGTGCAGCTCGATGCCGGGCGCGTCGCGCGCCGCATCAAGGCGGACTGGAACGGCAGCGGCGTCGTGCCCGACGCCGACTGGGAGTTCGACGAGGTCGAGCTGCAGCAGGCGTACCTGGTGTACAACGTGCCGATCGGCAACGGCCTCACGCTGAAGGGCGGTAAGTTCGTCACGCTGCTCGGCGCCGAGGTGATCGAGCCGTGGCTCAACCCGAACTGGTCGCGCTCGTACCTGTTCGGCTTCGCGATCCCCTTCACGCACGTCGGCGGCCTCGCGACCTACCCGATCACCGACATGGTGAGCGTCACGGTCGGCGGCGTGATCGGCTGGGACAACGTCGAGGACAACAACTCGAGCCCGAGCATCACCGGTCAGGTCGCGATCTCGCCGAACGACCGCGTGGCGCTGTACGTGAACGGCATCTACGGGCCCGAGCAGACCTGCTTCCCCGAGCCCGGAGCGTTCCAGTCGGGCTGCAACCGCAACAAGCGCGGCGTGGTCGACGTCGTGGGCAATTTCAAGCTGACCGAGGACCTGGGCTTCATCCTCAACTTCGACTGGGCGAGCGAGGACGAGGCGAGCGTCGTCAACCCGGGCCGGCACTCCACCTGGGTGGGCGCCGCCGGCATCTTCACCTACCAGATCACGGACCGCTTCAGCACCGCGCTGCGCGGCGAGTGGTTCGAGGACTCGCAGGGCTCGCGCACCGGCACGCAGCAGGAGCTGTGGGAGGTCACCCTCGACTTCAAGGCGATGCTCTCCGAGTACATCTACACGCGCGTCGAGTACCGGCACGACGAGTCCGACGCGCGGGTGTTCACGGCCGACGGCAACATCGTGCTGCCGGGCGACGACGCGGTCGCCGTGGAGCTCGGCTACTACTTCTAGTTTCAGCTTCCGAGACGGTGCCGCGGCGAGGCATCGCGGCATCGTGACGAAAAGGCCACGCGGCTCTCGCTGCGTGGCCTTTTTTTCGCGCACCGCGGGAGAAATTTCGTTGACTTCCGCCATGCCGCTCGCGTAGGAGTGCGCGCCGGATCGCGTGGAACCCCGCTGCACCGAGGCGCGGTCGTCGTCAAGAACAGGAGCGCAATCGGCCTAAGCGCCATCGTGACTCACACCCGAACCCTGGAGGTAGCCGTGCCGCACTTGCTCCGAACCCTGCACAGCTCGTCTTGGACCCGCGTCCTTCTCCTCGCTGCGCTGGCCGTAAGTCTCGGCGCCGGTGACGCCGGCGCGCAGTCGATCAGCGGGTTGTCGATCGTGAAGAACGGCGGCAACTCGGGCGACGAGCTCCAGGACGGGACGTTCCAGAGCTTCCAGCGCAAGTCGACGGTAGCCGTGTCGTCGTCGAACTCGACGTCGTTCACGACGCGCTACGCGTTCGTGGTCGGCGTCGACAACGGCGCGACGGCCGGCGACCGCACGGAGACGCTGAACACCGACTACACCGTGAGCTTCACGGTCACCGCGCCCGGCGCCTACCGGCTGAACGTCAACACGGTGCGGCGCGGCGCGCTGACGCGCAACTCCGACGGCGGCGGCAACGCGAGCCTCGACATCGGCGGCGTGAGCGGCTCGTTCACCGGCGGCTCGCTGACGTCCGGCGGCCTCGGGCTCGGCGACCCGGGCAGCGTCGGCAACGATGGGTCGTCGACCAACCTGCCCTTCGACCAGTCCGCCTCGGCGGTGATCACCGGCGTCAGCAACGGCTCGCCGGTGACGCACACGCTGCGCTTCACCTGGTCGCAGAACTGCCGCAGCGACACGACCGGCTTCCTCGGTGCGAACGGCGGCGACGAGTGCGCCGTGCGCGGCGGCATCGCGATCCAGTACGGCGGCGAGTCGGCGGGCGACTACCCGGGCGTCGGCGGCCGCAACCAGGCGAACGACGGCCACTTCGTCTCGG
Organism: Thermodesulfobacteriota bacterium; assembly: GCA_040755575.1. Taxonomy (GTDB): domain Bacteria; phylum Desulfobacterota; class Binatia; order UBA12015; family UBA12015; genus DATCMB01. The sequence continues at coordinate 2,418 of JBFMAS010000212.1, read as the reverse complement.
TGACGCTGGTCAACCTGTGCGGCAACGGCACGATCGACGGCAGCGTCGGCGAGGCGTGCGACCAAGGCGGCGCCAACGGCACCTCCGGCTCGTGCTGCACCTCGTCGTGCCAGTTCCGCTCGGCGGGCCAGACGTGCCGCGCCGCGGGCGACGTCTGCGATCAGGCCGAGACCTGCACCGGCTCGAGCGCGACCTGCCCGGCGGACGGCGTCAAGGTGGGCGGCACGCAGTGCCGCGGCGCGGCCGGCGTCTGCGACGTCGCCGAGAGCTGCGACGGCGTCAGCAAGGCCTGCCCGGTGGACCTCAAGAGCACGGCGCTGTGCCGCGGAGCGGCGGGCGTCTGCGACGTCGACGACTTCTGTGACGGCGTCGGCAACAACTGCCCGGCCGACGCAAAGAGCACGGCCGAGTGCCGCGCCTCGCAGGGCGTCTGCGACGTCGCCGAGTCCTGCGACGGCGTGGGCAACGACTGCCCGGCCGACCTGAAGAGCACCGCCGAGTGCCGCGCGGTGGCCGACGTCTGCGACGTCGCGGAGAGCTGCGACGGCGTCGGCAACGACTGCCCCGCCGACGGCTTCGAGCCGGCCTCCCAGGTCTGCCGCGGCGCGGCCGGCATCTGCGACGTGGCGGAGTTCTGCACCGGCAGCGGCGCCGCGTGTCCGGCGGACGCGCGCGTCGACGCCGGCACGCTGTGCCGCTCGGAGAGCGGCGTCTGCGACGTCGAGGAGTTCTGCGACGGCGTCAACGTCGAGTGCCCGAACGACATGGGCAAGCCGGACGGCGACGGCGACGGGCTCTGCGACATCGCGGACAACTGCCCCGAGGACGCCGATCCGACCTTCGCGGACGACGACACCGACGGCGTCGGCAACGTCTGCGACGCGTGCACGAACATCGTGCCGGTCGAGATCGTCAAGCCGCTGATCTCGCTCAAGAAGATCAACACGCCGGAGTCCGACGACTCGCTCAAGCTGACCGGCGTCATCACGGTGCCGACGAGCCCGGCGATCGACCCGGTCGCGAAGGGCGTCCGCTTCCGCTTCGAGGATCCGGACGGCAACGAGGTGCTCGACGTCACCATCCCGGGCGGCGCCTACAACGCGGCGCTGCGCGTCGGCTGGAAGGTGAAGGGCGGCGGCACCGCCTGGAGCTACAGCAACGGCGGCAAGATCGTCCCGCTGATCAGCGGCATCAACGCGATCAGCATCAAGGAGAACAAGAACAAGCCCGGCGAGCTCAAGTTCAGCATCAAGGGCAAGACGGGCTTCTACCCGGTCTTCCCGGAGGAGGTGCCGCTCAAGGTGAGCGTCGTGATCGATGCCCCGTTCGCCCAGACGGGTCAGTGCGGCGAGTCGATCCTCAACGAGAACCGCTGCATCTTCGACAAGACGTTCTCCAAGCTGACGTGCAAGTGAGGCCGGCGCCATGTCGCCCCATCGCACCTGGAACCGACGGCTCGTGCTCGGCACGAGACTTCCCGCAGCAGAAGGAAGGAGCGACCTCGTGAACACTCCCACCCGTACTTCGAGCGATGCGCGTCGCGCCCGGCTCCGTCCGGTCCTGCTCGCGACGCTGGCGCTCGCGGCCCTCGGCCTCGCGGCGCCGGCGCACGCCGCGGACGACTGTACCGACACCGCACCAACCAACCCGTGCATTCCCGGCGGCTACAACAGCCGGCTCGACTGCCTCGTCGAGTGGCTGGTGACGCCCGAGCCGCTGCGCAACTACCGCGGCATCCCGCGCAACAAGGAGTTCTGCTACGAGGGCGACCCGCGGTGCGACACGGACCCGGACCTCGAGAACGGGCTCTGCAGGTTCACCCCGCGGATCTGCATCAACAACACCGACCCGCGGTTCACGCGGCCCAAGCAGACGGAGCCGTACTGCTCGCCGTCGGACGTGTCGACGTTCGAGGTGGAGCAGCCGCTGTTCCGCAGCGACGACCCGATCGACGTCGCGAACAAGGACGCGCTCGAGTACGAGCTGGGCTTCGGCGGCCTCGGGCCCTACATCGTGCAGAACAAGAAGCTGGTCTACGCGGGCGGCGTCAACGACACGCCGAACCTGTGCAGCAACCCGATCGAGCTGACGATCCCCATGAACCTGAAGCGCAACGGCGACTTCCGGACCGGACGCAAGCGCTTCATCATCCGCGGCGCCGCGGCGGACGGACGCATCGACAAGGACCTGTTCACGCTCTACTGCAAGCCGAGCACGTGCGGCGACGGCAAGGTGCAGCGTCACGAGGCCTGTGACGACGGCAACCGAGCGAACGGCGACGGCTGCGACCAGGGCTGCAACGTCGAGCAGCCGTAGGCGAACTCCACCTCACGACCCGGTGCGCGTCGCGGCGGCGGTGGAGAGATCCCCCCGCCGCGAGCGCTTCGGGCCGTCCCGGCTCAGGGCGCCGGCGGTGCC
>JBFMAS010000211.1:0-8291 GCA_040755575.1 Thermodesulfobacteriota bacterium | reverse complement strand
GCACCATGCCGACCGTCGGGTAGATCACCTCGGCGGCGACGCCGTCGCGGTCCTGGTCGGCCATGCGCGCCTCGGGATCCCAGCCGCCGCGGTGCAGCTCGGCGAACTTCGCCCCGGTGTAGCGGATCTCCTCGGCGGGCTTGCCCGCGGCCGCGACGGTGCCGAGCGCGAGCGGCGTCTTCATGCCGTGAATGACGAAGACGTCGCCGAGCGTCTCGTGGTGCTCCATGCGCGGCGCCTGGTCGCGCCACGCGCGATCGATGTGATCCACGTAGGTCTCCGGCGGCTCGGTGATGTGCGAGTCGGCCGAGATGATCGGATAGCTCATGACGATCTCCCTCCGCGGAGCAGCCGTCCGGGCAGCGGACCTTCCGAATCGATCCGGTCGACGCCGTCCTCGCGGATCACGACGCCGCCGACGATCACCGCGCGCACGCCCGTCGCGTCGGACACGAGGCGATCGGCGCCCGCGGGCAGGTCGCGCACGCGGCGCAGCGGCGAGCAGCCGACCGTGTCGGGATCGAACACCGTCACGTCGGCGACCGCACCCGGCACGAGGCGCCCGCGGCCTTCGAGCCCGAACAGATCCGCGCCGCGCGCCGTCAAGAGCCGAATCGCCTCCTCGAGCGACAGCACGCCCTTGCCGCGCACCCAGTGCCCGAGGAGGTGCGTCGAGAAGCTCGCATCGCACAGCTGGCTCGCGTGGGCGCCCGCGTCGGACAGGCCCAGCACGACGGTTGGGTCGCGGAGAAGCTCCCCGACGATCGCCTCGTCCGTGTTCGTGACCGCCATGCGGAAGCGTGCCTCGAGATCGGACGCGAGCGCGAGGTCGAGCGCGAGGTCGACGGGGTGCACGCCGCGCTCGGCAGCCACCTCGGCGAGGTTGCGCTCGGCGAGCGCCGGCTCCGACGGCGCCTCGGCGATCGTCGTGTCCTTCCAGCGTCCGGCGAGCACGCCGCCCTCGCCCTGCTCGCGGAACGTCCGGCGGAACTCGGGGTCGGCGTAGACGCGCTTCTTGCTCTCCCGGTCGGCGGCCGACACCGGCTGGAAGAACGGCATGCTCTCGAACGGGAACGGCGACGCGAACTGGAACTCGACCATCAGCGGGCGGCACGACACCTGCGGCACCACGGCGACGCCCTCGTCCTGCATGCGCGCCGTCTGCTCGAGCACCCAGCGATGTCCGTCGGGTCCGAGCATGCCGGCGAGGAGCGCGGTCCAGGTGACGGGACGCGCGGTCCTGCGCTGGATCGCGGCCAGCTCGTCGATGAAGAAGCCGCGTCCGACGGTCGCCTGCATCACGCCGCGCTCGACGTCGCCCAGGCAGGCCGCGAGCGTCGTGATCTCGTCGAGCGACGCCGCGCGCGAGGGCACGGGTCGGCCGGCGTAGCCGACGTGCGTCGGCGACTTCGACGTCGCGAAGCCGAGCGCGCCCGCGTCGAGCGCCTCGCGCACGATCGCGCGCATGCGCGCGACCTCGTCCGCGGTCGCCTCGCGCTCGGTCGACTCCTCGCCCATGACGTAGAGGCGCACCGGTGTGTGGCCGATCAGCGCGCCGACGTTGACCGACGTGCCGCGCCGCTCGATCGCGTCGAGGAACTCGGGGAAGGTCTCGAACGGCCAGTCGTCGCCGACGCCGGCCACCAGCGCTTCGAGCGACATGCCCTCGACGCTCTCGAGGGTCTTCAGGATCAGCTCTCGGTGCGTCGCACGGGTCGGCGCGATGCCGAAGCCGCAGTTGCCCATGACCACGGTCGTGACGCCGTGCCAGGGCGAGATGGTGAGCAGACGATCCCAGAACACCTGCGCGTCGTAGTGCGTGTGGATGTCGACGAAGCCCGGCGAGACGACCATCCCGCCCGCCTCGAGCGTCCGTGGCGCGCTGCCCCGTACGTCCCCGAGCGCCGCGATGCGGCCGTCGCGGATGCCGAGGTCGCCGCGGCGGGCAGGCGCGCCCGTGCCGTCGATCAACGTCCCATCGCGGATCAGCAAATCGTATTGCTCGGGCATTGGACGGTCCTCCGATGGGCCCCCGCAGCGGGCCGAGCCCGTCGCGCGACCGCTCTCCTGCGAAGCTCTACCGCGGCGACGACGAGCTTGACAATCGGTGTGCGAGCGCCGAACACGACCGCATGGCACCCGCCGCCGGCATGCCGGTCGTCGATGCGGACGGGCACGTCTACGAGAGCGCGGCCGAGATCTACGACTTCCTGCCGGCGCCGTACGCCGGGCGCGCGACGGTGCTCGGCTTCCCGCTCTGGCCGACGCCGGACGGGTTCCAGCGCGGCGCGATCCACGCCCGGCTCGGGCTGCATCGCTCGTTCGACGTCGACGCGCGCGCCTGGCTCGACTTCCTCGACGCCGCCGGCATCGGCGCGACGGTGCTCTATCCCACGGCGGGCCTCGCGACCGGCATGATCCGCGACCCGGACTGGGCCGTCGCGCTGTGTCGCGCGTACAACGATTGGCTCGCCGCCCGCTTCCTCGCCGCGAGCCCGCGGCTCGGCGGCGTCGCGCTGCTGCCGCTGCAGGACCCGTCGTCCGCGGCCGAGGAGCTGCGTCGGGCGGCGACCACGCTCGGCATGGTGGGCGGCGTCCTGCCCGCGGTCGGCCTTTCGCGCGCGCTCGGCGATGCGGCCTTCGACCCGGTGTACGAGGAGGCGCAGCGCCTCGACGTCCCGGTGGCGGTCCACGGCGGGCCGTCGCAGGGCCTCGCGCTCGAGCGGCTGCGGCATTTCGGCCAGGTGCACGCTCTCGCCCATCCGTTCGCACAGATGATGCAGCTCACGAGCGTCCTCATGAGCGGCGTCCTCGACCGCTTCCCGCGCCTGCGCATCGCGTTCCTCGAGGCAGGCGTCGGCTGGGTGCCCTACCTGCTCGAGCGCATGGACCGCGCCTTTCACGTCCGCCGCTTCCCGGAGTACGTGGGCGGCGTGCAGGGCGAGCCGAGCACGTACGTGCGCGGCGGGCGGGTGTACTTCACGCCGGAGCCCGGCGAGTCGGGGCTCGCGGCGGCCGTGACGGCGATCGGCCCCGGCGCGCTGCTGTTCGCGTCGGACTTCCCGCACGAGGTGAACCTCGAGCGCTGTCGCGAGGAGCTCGGCCATCTCGCGCGGCGCGACGACGTCGGCCCGGACGTGCGGCGCGCCCTGCTCGGCGAGAATGCGCGCCGCTTCTACCGCCTGCGGGCGGACGACGTGGCGCGTGCCGCGTGAGCGCGCGCCGGCCGAGCGGCAGGGGGACCAGGCGGTGAGCGACGAACGACGGCGACGGATGGAAGAGCTCGTCGCACTCGCCGCGCCGTCGTGGGCCGGCGAAGCCGAGATCGCGCGGACCTACCTTGCGCACCATCGCAGCGTCGCGGGCGACGCCCGCTTCCTCGCCGCGCAGGCCTGGAAGGAGACCCGTCTCGTCCGCGCGCTGCCGCCCGAGCGTCGCGCGGAGTGCTTCGCCACCGCGGTCGTGGACGACCACCCCGAGGGTGCGCCGCCGATCAAGTTCGCCGAGGAGGTCAAGCACTATCGCCTGCTCGCCGGCCTGCTCGAGGAGCTGACGGGAGAGCCGGTGACGCTCGATCGCCTCCGCGAGCTGCCCGCGGAGACGCGCCTGCAGGAGCTCCGCGCGCCCTATCGCGCCGGCACGCCGCTCGAGCGAGCGGTGGTCAACTTCACCGAGGGCGGCGGCGGCGCGATCTACGCCGTCCTGGCGGAGCTCGGCGAGACGCCTTTCGACCGTCGCATGGCGGCCGCGTTCCGCGAGATCCTCGACGACGAGGTGTTCCACGGGCCGGCGGAGATCCAGAACGTCGCCCGCCACGCTTCGCGCCCCGACGACTGGCGCCATGCCGCGGACCTGGTGCGGCGCATCTGCCGCGCGCGGCTCGACATGCGCAACGAGATGTTCGGCTTCCCGCTCGCGGACGCGCGCCTCGACGAGATCGCGGCCGGCCACATCGCACCGTGGCCGATGCCCGTCGCCTACTGAAGCGCGTGCCACGCGCCGCCGAGCCACCGCTGCTCGAGGTGCTCGCGCTGGCACCGCTGCCCTACCTCTCGCGCGGGCGGCCCGCGTTCCACGGCGGCGGAACGGTCTTCTATGCCCAGCTCCTGGGCCGTCTCGCGAGGCGTGGACATCGCGTGGAGGTGTACGCCGAGGCGCCGCGCAGCACCGGCGAGCAGCGCACGCCGCTCGTCGAGGAGGTCGCGAACCTGCGCGTGCGGCCGTTCGCCTACGAGCACCACTCGAGCCACGGCGCGCTCGAGCCCGGAGCGCTGCGCCGCACGCGCGCACGCCTCGAGGAGCTGCTCGGCGCGGCGTTCGCCTTCGCGCCGCCCGACGTCGTGCTGGTGGGACGCGACGTCGTCCTGCCGCTGGTGCTCGAGGCGTGCGAGCAGCGGCGGGTGCCGGTCGTGCTCGTGTCGCACGGCCCGGCCGTCGCCGCGCTGACGGCCGGCCGCTATCCGGCCGAGCTGGCCGACCCGCTCCGGGCCGCGCTCGCCCGTGCCGACCTGGTGGTCGCCGTGGCGCGGCACGTCGAGGCGGACCTGCGCCGGCTCGGCGTGACCCGCGTCGTCACGGTGCCGAACGCGGTCGATACGGCACGGTTCCGTCCCGCCGAGAGGGACGCGGCGCTGCTGCGCGCGCTCGACGTCGCGGACGACGCGCCGGTCGTCGTGCACGTCTCGCTGCTGCGCGAATGGAAGCGAGCGCAGGACCTCGTCGAGTCGGCGCCCGGGGTGCTGCGCGCCGAGCCGCGCACCGTGTACGTGCTCGTCGGTGACGGGCCGTCTCGCGAGGCGCTGGTGCAGCGCGCGGCGGCGCTCGGCGTCGCGGCGAGCTTCCGCTTCGTCGGCGAGGTGCTCCACGCCGAGATGCCGCGCTATCTCGGCCTCGCCGACGTCGTCGTCCATCCGTCGGAACGCGAAGGGTTCCCGCTGCTGTACCGCGAGGCTCAGGCGTGCGGCCGTGCGCTCCTCGCGAGCGACATCCCGCCGGCCCGGGAGGCGATCGAGCCGGAGGTCACGGGCGTCCTCTTTCCGGTCGGGGACGTCGCGCGGCTCGCCGCCGAGACACGCCGGCTGCGGGCGGACGCGCCGCTGCGCCGCCGCCTCGGCGCCGCCGCGCGGCGCGAGGCCGAGCGCTGCGGCGCGGACGTCTGGACCGCCGCGTACGAGCGCGCGCTGCGCGGCGCCGTCGCTAGGCGTGCGAGATGACGACGCGCTGCGGGGTCGGAGGCAGCGGGTGAAGCTCGCTGCGAGCGAAGCCGGCCGCTGCGAACATCCGCTCGTACGCGCCGAACGTGTGCGCCTCGCCGCGCGGCGTCGTGACCAGCATGGCCAGGTTGAACAGCGGTACCGAACCCGGGCCGATGCGGTCCTCGTCCGGCACGAAGTCGAGCGTCACCGCACGCCCGCCCGGTGCGAGCGCCGCCCGCAGCCTGCGGAGCAGGGCGACGCATTCGCTCTCGTCGAAGTGGTGCAGGAAGTTCGCGAGCAGGACCACGTCGTACGGTCCGCCGAGGTCGACGGCGAAGGCGTCGCCGGCGATCGTCGCGAAGCGCTCCGCGACGCCCGCTGCCGCGGCGTTGCGGCGCGCCTCGTCGAGCACCGCCGGCCAGTCGAGTGCGGTGACCGCGAGCCCGGGGTGGGCGCGCGCGAGCGTGATGCCGAACAGACCGTGGCCGGCGGCGACGTCGAGCAGCGCGACCCGCGCGCCGCCCAGCGCGAGCAGCCAGCCGAGGGGCTCGGCGGTGAGCGCCGCACGAGCGGCCATCGCGCGCGCGAAGTCGACCCAGACCGGATGCTGCGGCGCCAGCGTTCCTCGCCCGCCGAGAACCGTGCCGCCGTTTCGCACCGCGGCGGCGACGTCGGCGAACCCGGCGGCGATCGCCGGCGCGTCCAGGAACTGCGCCATGCCCCCCATGTAGCGGGGCGCACGACGGTCGAGGAACGCGGCCGAGGTCGGCGTCAGCGCGTAGCGATCATTGGCCTTGATGAGGAAGCCGAGCGCGACCATGCAGTCGCACAGGATCCGCGTGCCGCGCGGATCCGCGCGGCAGCGCGCGGCGATCGCCGCCGCGTCGTCGTTGCCCTCGGCGATCGCGGTGAACAGGTCGAGCTCGAGCGCGCCCTTCAGCGCCGCGGTGCGGCGGTACGCGGTCAAGGTCTCGAACACGAGCCCCGGATACGCGTCGTCTCCCGCATCGCGTCGCGTGGCGCTCATCGCGCGACCCTTACAACCGCGCCGTACCTGCGACAAACGAGCGGCGACGGCCCGGGCGGCGTCCGATGAGCGCGCTGGCCGGCGCACTCTACCGCGGCGTCGCGCGCGCCGTGGCGCTCGGCTTCGCGCGCCTCGGCTTCGTACGCAGCGTGTACGTGCGGCGCAGCGTCGCCTGCGGCGAGGCGGTGTTGCCGCGCAGCGACCTCGACTTGACGATCGTCGTCGAGCCCGCTGCCGACCTCGAGCAGGAGGTCACGCGCATGCGTGCGCTCGCGCGCCGGCTCGCGACGATGCGGCGGCTCGTGCCCGTGCTCGGGGCGGCCGAGGTCGCGACACGAGCCGAGCTCGAGCTGTGGTACCGCTCGCCCTGGTTCCCCGGCTCGGCGGAGCGCGACCGCGGCTGGCTTCGTCTCTGGGGCGACGAGATGGCGCGGCCGGCGGTCGACGCGCCGGCCCACGAGGCATGGCGGCAGAACCTGCCGTGGTTCTTCTGGGCGTGGCAGTCTCTGCCGAGCTACGTCCGCGCGCGGCGCGTGCGCGCCTGCTGCAACCTCGTCCTCGACATGCTGAACGTCGCCTGGCTCGGCCAGGGCATCGTGCGAGGGCCTGTCCGGCGCGCGGACCTGCTCGACGCGTGGGCGGCACGCGGCGGCGACGAAGCGGCGCTCGCTCGATTGCGTGCGGTCCTGCGTGGCCGCGCGCCGGTGAACGCCGGCGCGCTTCTGCGCTGGCTGTACCGACAGAGCCTGCGCATCGCGCACGAGCTGCCCGACGACGCTCGAGAGCCCGCCTTCACGACCGCGCACGGCCGCGTCGCGACGCGGGTGCCGTTCTCCTATGCCGCGAGGACGTACCTGCTCGTCGACCTGGACGACGACGTCGCCGTCGACACGGCGCTCGACGCGATGCTCGCCGGTCCGTCGGTCGCCGTCACGACGCCGCGGGCGCTTTGGCGCTACCTCCGCGAGCGCAACCCCTGGGAGTGGTGGTGCATCGAGGACGCCGAGCAGCGCGCGCGGCTCGCCGCCCCGAGCGACGAGGCCCTGCTGCGCGCCATCCGCTACTACGCGCACCCGATCCCACTTCGCCGCCTCGGGCTGGCGATCGGGACGGGCGTCGACCGGCGCGACACGATCGCACCGCAGTATGCGCAGGCCAGGCTCTGGCTCGATCGCGGCGTCGTGGCGACCGGCCGCGATGCGCTCGGCGTGGCGTGGCGCGAGTCGTACGAAGCGTGGCCGTACCCGCAGGCCGCGACGACCGATGCATTCTTCGCGCGCTGCTACGCGATCTTGCGGCGTGACGTCGACGAGCTCGCGCGCCGGACGGGCATCGCTTTCCCGGCCGTCGAGGGCGGGCTGCTCGGCGCCGCGGCGCACGGCAGGTGTCGACCAGATTTCGCTTGATCTGATCCCCGGTTTCGGGTTGTCTAGGAAGCGGTTCAGGCTGGTCGGCCAGCGATTGACCAACCGTCGCCGACGAAGAGGGTCGTCGTCGGCACCTCAGGTGGCCGTCCCGCAGCGTCGTTGCGTTCCGGTGCCGGGAATGCTTCCCTTGTGCAACCGGCCCGCACGCGCCGCATCGGGAGAAGTAGGCCCAGGGCGAAGCGTGACGTGCACGAGCAGGCGAAGCGGGTCCGGGCAAGGTCGAGGTCGCGACGCGGCTTCTCGACCGTAGCCTGCTCGACCTCCGGCATGGCCGACCGTGCCGGAGCTCCAGCACCCCCGCATGGGTCCAGCAAAGCCAGAAAGTGATTTGCCAGCGGTCGAGACGGCTGGCGATGCCGCGCCTGCGCAGCATCGCTCCGGCGGGCCGCAGGCAGACGAGGAGACTGACGTGACCGGTCAGGCGACCGTTCCGTGAGAAGCCCAGCGACCAAGCGCACGAGCTCCACGCGTACCAGGAAGACCACCGCGACGGCGGAGGTCGAGACCTCCGCGGCCGAGACCGCGGAAAAGCCCGCGAGGCGCACGCGCGCGGCGCGGATGCAGGCAGCGAAGTGCCCGGCCCCGCCATCGCGCAGGTCGTCGCGGTCGACCGAGGTGATGACCACGTACTTGAGGCCCATG
>JBFMAS010000210.1:0-6688 GCA_040755575.1 Thermodesulfobacteriota bacterium | reverse complement strand
GTGTTCCTCGAGACCTACGGCTGCCAGATGAACCTCGCGGACTCGGAGCTGGTGAGCGGCCTCCTGCGCCGCCATGGTTACGAGCGCACCGACGACCCGGCCGCCGCCGACGTGCTGCTGCTCAACACGTGCGCGATCCGGGAGCACGCGGAGGAGCGCGTCCTCGGTCGCCTGTCCGAGCTGCTACGCTTCAAGACCGCCCGCCCGTCGGTCCAGCTCGGCCTGCTCGGCTGCGTCGCGTCGCACCAGCGCGAGCGGCTGCTCGACCGCGCGCCGTACCTCGACGTCGTCGTCGGCCCGGACGGCTACCGCGAGCTGCCGATCCTCCTGCGTGACGCGACCGATCCCCAGGTCGAGGTACGCCTCGATCGCGGCGAGACCTATGCCGACTTGACGCCCGACCTCGCGCCCGGGCCGCGCGCCTGGCTCAGCGTGATGCGCGGCTGCGACAAGTTCTGCACGTTCTGCGTCGTCCCCTACACGCGCGGCCGCGAGCGGAGCCTGCCGGCCGACGCCGTCATCGCGCAGGTGCGGGCGGCAGTCGATCTCGGCAAGCGGGAGGTCGTGTTCCTCGGGCAGACGGTCAACGCGTATCGCGACGGCGACGTCGACTTCGCATCCTTGCTGCACCGTACCGCGCGCGTCGAGGGGCTCTTGCGCATCCGCTTCACCTCGCCGCACCCTTCGGACGTCAGCGAGGCGATGATCGAGGCGATGGCCGAGGAGCCGAAGGTCATGCCGTACCTGCACCTGCCGCTCCAGTCGGCGTCGGACCGGGTCCTCGAGCGCATGCAGCGGGGCTACTGCATCGACGAATACCGCTCGCTCCTCGAGCGCATCCGCGAGCGCGTGCCGGGGATCGCGCTGTCGACCGACGTGATCGTCGGCTTCCCGGGCGAGGAGGAGGAGGACTTCGCCGCGACCGCAGCCTTCCTCGAGGATGCGCGCTACGACTTCGCGTACCTCTTCAAGTACTCGGCACGCGAGGGAACACGGGCCTGGCGCTTCGGCGAGACGGTGAGCGAGGAGGAGAAGCAGCGCCGGCTCGCGTTGCTGATCGCCCGGCAGGAGGAGATCTCGCTCGAGGTCAACCGTGCATGGGTCGGACGCGACGTCGACGTGCTGGTCGAGGGCCCCGCCAAGCGTCCGGCCGGGTTCGCGATGGGCAAGACGCCGGCGTTCAAGACGACCGTGTTCCCCGCCGAGGGTGCGCGTGCCGGAGAGCTCGTACGCGTGCGCGTCGAGGCGGCGACGGCGCACACGCTGACCGGCGCCCGCGTCGCGTAGCTCTCCGCGTCACAGACCGCGCCGATCGCGGTAGCGGCGGTAGCGGTAGAGGTGCTCGAGCGCCGTCACCGCCTGGTGCGACGACGGATGGGCGAGGCTGCCCAGCTCCTTGAGCTTGACGATGCCGGGATTGGTCGGCTGCGCGTCGGCGAGCTCGGTCGCGACCAGGATGGGCTTGCCGTAGCGGCGCGCGAGCTCGACCGCGGCGGTCGCGTAACGCGTGTCCTGACGCTCGTGATACTCGACGATGCGCTCGAGGCCGTGTCCCGGATAGAACCGCCCGCGCCGCTCGAGGTCGGCGAGGTTCGACTGGATGCCGACGCCGAGCAGCACGACGGCGTCGACCTCGGCGTGTCGAACGGCGAGCTCGAGGCACTCGACCACGGTGTCGCGGGTCTCGCTGCCCGCGAGGTCGGCCGGGTTGTTGCGGCTCCAGCGCGGCGGCAGCCGCTCGTCGAAGGCGGCACGCAGGTCGGCGGGCAGGGCGAGCAGCTCGAGGTCGCGCGACTGCGACACCCGGTCGGCCGTGATGACGCCCCAGCCGCCGGCGGTCGTCAGGACGAAGACGCGCGGCCCGCGTGGTAGAGGGTGCACCGCGAAGCTCGCCGCGATCTCGAACGCCTCCTCGACGGTGTGCGCGCGGCTCAGACCCGCCTGCCGGCACATCCCCTCGAACACCTGGTCGTCGCTCGCGAGGGCGCCGGTGTGCGAGGCGGCCGCACGCTGGCCGCCCGCCGTCACGCCGCCCTTCAGCACGACGATCGGCTTCTTTGCGGCCGCGGCGCGCGCCTCGTCGAAGAAGGTCCGGCCGTCGCCGAGGCCTTCGACGTAGATCAGGCTCACCGCGGTGGCCGGGTCGTCGGCGAAGTACTCGAGGTAGTCCGCGACCGTGGTCGCCGCAGAGTTCCCCGCCGACACCGCCCGGCTGACGCCGACGCCGGTCGAGCGGGCGTAGTTGAGGAACGCCTGCACGAAGCCGCCCGACTGGCTCGCGACCGCGATCCGCCCGGCAGGAGGGTACGGCGCGATGATCTGCGCGCACAGCGAGACGGGCGTCGAGATGATGCCCTGGCCGTTCGGCCCGGCGAGGAGCAGCCCCAGCCCGGCGCACAGATCGGCGAGATCGCGCTCCGCGCGCTTGCCCTCCTCGCCCGCCTCGCCGAACCCCGCCGAGCTGACGAACGCCGCCTTGACGCCCTTGCGCGCGCACGCGCGCAGCAGGTCGGGGATCGTCGCCGGCGGCGTGCAGACGAAGACCAGCTCCGCGGCGCCGTCCGGCAGCTCGTCGACCGAGCGGTAGGCCGTCTGGTCGAGGATCGTGCCGCCCTCGCGGTTGGTGAGGAAGACCGGTCCCGCGTAGCCGTGTGCGAGGACGTTGTGCGCGGCGACGAAGCCGAACTTGCCGGGGTGGCTCGAGGCGCCGGCGACGATGATGCCGCGCGGCTCGAACAGCGCGCGAAAGCGATCGTGACGCGCGGGCGTCATCCCTCGACCTCGACGAGCGCGTCGACCGCGACCGGCAGCCCGTCCGCGACGATGAGCGGATTCACGTCGATCGAGCGGATGCTCGCGTCCTGCTCCACGACGCCGCTCAGTGCGACCAGCACGTCGGCGAGCCGCTCGCGCTCGACCGCCGGCTCGCCGCGGAAGCTGCCCAGCCAGGCGCGGTGCTCGAGCTCGTCGAGCATCTCCTCTGCGTCGACGCGCGAGATGGGAACCAGGCGGAAGACGACGTCGGCGAGCACCTCCGCGAAGATGCCGCCGATGCCGAGCATCACGCAGCGACCGAACGTCGGGTCGACGGCGCAGCCGGCGATCAGCTCCCGCTTGCCGCGCACCATCCGGGCGACGAGCAGCGCGACTTCGCCGTCCTCCGGTCGCGCCAGCGCGAGCAGCTCGCGCGCGGCCGTGTGCACCGCGTGCTCGTCGCCGACCGAGAGACGAACCAGCCCGCGCTCGGTCTTGTGGGCGATCGCCTCGCCGCACAGCTTGACGGCAACGGGAAAGCCGAGCTCGGCGGCAGCGCGGACCGCTTCCTCGGCGGTCGCGCAGAGCCGCTCGGCGACGACCGGGATCCCGGCCGCCGCCAGACGTCGCTTGGATGCGTGCTCGGAGAGCGTTCGGGTGGCGGGCACGGCGGTTGACGTACATTCCGGACGCGCAACTTGCGACCGCGCCCGACCGCCGGCCTGGGGATCCCTAGCGGGCGACGAGCCTGCTCTCGCGGATCTCGCCCGCGGCCGCGCCGGCGACCTCGACGTCGCCGATCACGACGTCCAGCACGACCGGACCCGCCGCGACTCGCCCGATGGTCTCGCCCCGCGACCAGTAGCGCAGCCGCCAGAGGCCGTCCTGCCGGCGCGTGAGGCTGATCCGCGGGCCGTTCGTGCCGTAGCTGGCGCGGTACGCCGTGCCCCGCTCGTTGCCCCGCAGACACGGCCGGCCGTCGCACTGCGCCGGCAGGGTCCGCGACCAGTCACCCGACGGGAAGCCGACGTGCAGCCGGATTGAGACGCCGGTCGGATCGAACCCGGGCAGCGGCGGCAAGGTCGCCGTGATCGTCACCTGTCCTGCGCTCGTGCTCGCGGGACCGGGCTGCAGGACGACCCGCAGATCGGACAGCTCGGTCTGCTCGTCGGGCGGCGGCTGCGGGCCCGGGGTCGCATCGGGCGTCGGCGAGCGGTCCGGTCCGCCGCAGTCCTGCAGCGGCGCGGTGGCCGTACGCTGCGCGCAATCGGCGTCGCCGACCGCCACCAGGATCGCCCCTTCCCTGGGGAAGCGCTCGCGCCTGCCGTCGCCGCGCACGGCTTCGAAGACGAGCGGCACGCAGCCCTCGCCCTTGAAGGCGCGCGTCGCGGCGTACGTGCCGTGCCCTGGCTTGCCCGTCTCGAGCGGCAGCTCGACGCACGACGACCCGACGAGCGCACGCACCGAATGGGGCGCGCCGTCGTAGTCATAGAAGTTGGCGGCGAGTCGCCGCTGGCCGGCCGGACCTTGGCGCGGAAACACGGCCGCGGCCGGGATCGCCGGCATCGAGCGGAGCGAGATCAAGGCACGCGTGCCGAAGTCCTCGGTTCCATAGTCGATCGCGCCGAACGCGTCGTGGCCGACCGCGATGCCGGCACCGAACTCGACGAGCGCGCCCGACAGGATGTTGGCGCGGTGCCCGGCGCTGTTCATCCAGGCCCGGTGCATCGACTCCGGCTTCGAGCCGATCGCGATGATGTTCTCCGCGAGATAGGTCCAGCCCGGGAAATACGTCTGCAGCCGCTTCCACCACGTCTGCCCGTTGCAGGAGTCGTGCTGGTAGCAGCCGTTCGTCGCCATGTCCTCGCTGTGCGCGCGCGCGGCACGCGCGAGCCCGTCGTTCCACACCAGCGGCAGGACGGCGGGATTGGCGTAGCCGAACACCGACGGATCCGAGCGTGCTTCGTTCGCCAGGACGAGTAGCGCGACTTCCTCGTTGGTCGGGTCTCGGCCCGCAGCTGCGAGCGCCGTCGTCAAGATAAAGACGGCACAGGTCGACAGCACGAGCGCGCGACGTGCGCACGCGCGCTCTCCTCTCGCGATCCCCCGCATGGCAAGCCCCCCAGCGTCGTGCGCGTGGCCCCTCCCACGACGGCGACGCACGGCGCACGGGTGCAATGGGAGTGCCACGAGCGCGGCGGCATGGACGCGACGGCCGCCCGCGCAGACCGGGCCGCCGCGTCCGATCATCGATGCTGCGGACGCAGCGCCGGGCCGACGCTTTGGCGGCCCGCTCGGCGGCGATGGCGCACCGACCGTGCGTCGCGCGCAGGCGGGCGTCAAATCGAAGGCGACGCGGCATGCTGCGCGACCTGGCCGAGCGTTCGATCGCGCACCTCCGTGCGGCGGCAAATTCCTGCCGCCGGCGACGCGAGCGGCACGGTGATGATTGGCGGCACGCGGCCGAAAAAAGCGGGGGAGCGAGCCGTCGCCCGCTCCCCCGCATCGTCAAGTATGCATCGCCGCTTCAGTCGGCGACGAGTCCCTGCTGCTTCAGCTCTCCCGCGGCAGACCCCGAGAAGGTCCGTCCGCCGAGCGTCACGGTGAGCCGCACGGTGCCCGGCGACAAGCCGGCGAGCGTTTCGTTGCGCGACGAGTAGCGCAGCTTCCACCGGCCGTCCTGTGCGCGCGTGACGTTCAGCGTCTGGTTCGGGCCGTACTTCGCCCGGTACGACGTCCGCCGCGCGTTGGGCTTCAGACACGGCTTGCCGTCGCACGTCTGCGGCAGGCTCTCGGACCAGTCGCCGGACTGGCCGATGTTGAGACGCAGCGAGACCGAGCCCGCGCTCGGATCGAAGCCGACGATGCTCGGCAGCGTGGCGTGGATCTGCACGAGGCCCTTGCTCGCGTCGCGCTGGCCGGGCTTCAGCACCACCTTGAGCCCGCTGAGCTGCGTCGCGTCGGGCGTGGGCGTCGGGCCCGGTGTCGGCGTCGGCGTGGGCGTTCCGCCGCCGCCGCAATCCTGGGTCGGCACTGCGGTGGTACGCTCGGCGCAGTACGCGCCGCCGGCTCCGACTCCGACCAGGATCGCCTCGTTCTGCGGCCAGCGCACGCGGACGCCGTCCGAGCGGATCGCTTCGAACACGACGGGCACGCAGCCGCTGCCGCTGAAGGAGCGGTTCGCGCCGTAGGTCCCGTACGCTGCTCTGCCGGCCTGCAGCGCAAGGTTCACGCAGGACGACCCGACCAGAGCTCGGACGGCACGCGGAGCCCCGCCGTTGTAGTGGTAGTAGCTGACGATCAACTCGCGCGGCTCGGTATCGCCGGCCGCCGGCGTCACCGCACCGCCCGGCAGAGTCGGCTGCGCGCCGATCGGCAGCGCGCCGCGGCTGCCGAAGTCCTCGGTCGCGAACGCGAACTTGCCGAAGTTCGTCTGCCCGATCGCGATTCCGGCGCCGAACTCCGTGAACGAGGAGTTCAGGATGTTGGCGCGGTGCCCGGAGCTGTTCATCCACGCGTCGTGCAGCGTCCGCGCGTCGTTGACCGATACCGCGACGTTCTCGCCGAGCGTGACCCAGCCCGGGTAGTAGCGCTGCACGCGCTTCCACCAGACCTCGCCGTTGCAGGAGTCGTGCAGGTCGCAGTTGCCGCCGTGCGCCGCGAGGTCCTCGCTGTGCACGACGGCTGCCTCTGCGAGCTGATCGCTCCACATCAGCGGCGGGACGTTGCTCTGCGCACGCGCCTCGTTCGCGAGGACGAGGAGAGCCATCTCCTCGCCGCTCGCGGCCATGATCCGCTCCGCCGGCGCCAGCGTTGCGGCGACCGCGACGCAGGCGAGCGCCCAGGACCGTACCCTACCGTACGATCCGCACCGCCCCTCCTTCGTCCCCATCTGTCCACCCCCCCGGGGGCCCCACCCCCCAAGACTCGAGAA